>JALWQC010000310.1 GCA_027080755.1 Paracoccaceae bacterium | reverse complement strand
GTTATCACCACTGCCGCTGTGTTCAGCTTTTTTCAGGTTTTGCCGCACCATCCGGTGGGTATTTCCGAGGTTCCCTTGACCCTTGGCTCCACGCCCCCGCTGTCCCTTGCCCCTGCCCCCGCCCCGCGTCTGGTCCTGCCCCGCGCGGCCCTGCACGAAGGGTGGCTCTATCTGGTGGGGCCGGAGGATCGCCTGCAACGCCGGCAGGTCTCGGTCGCGTTTGAACAGGACGGGCTGGTGGTTATCGACGAGGGGCTGGAAGAAGGCGCGCAGGTGATCCTTGACGATATCGTCCCCGCCATAGAGGGCATGGCCCTCTCCCCCGCACAGGACGCGCAGGCCGCCGCCGATCTGGCCACCCGCGCCGCAGGGGGCAACAAATGATCCGCTGGTTTGCCGGCCACGCCACTGCGGCCAACCTGTTGATGCTGGTGATGCTGGCGCTGGGGATTTTCAGCGCGCCGACCCTGCTGCGCGAAACCTTCCCCGATTACAATCCGGTGAAGGCCTCTATTACGATCCCCTATCGCGGGGCCAGCGCGGCGGATGTAGAAGACGCGATCTGCCTGCGTCTGTCCGATGCCCTCAAGGGTGTGCAGAACCTGAAAGAGCTGACCTGCACCGCGCAGGACAACCTTGCCAGTGCCGTGGCGGAAATGTCCCCCGGCGGCGATACCGCACGCTTCCTGCGGGAACTGGACACGGACGTCAACGCCATCACCGATTTCCCCGATCAGGCCGACACGCCGGTTATTACCCAGCTTTTCACCACCGATCTGGTGTCCGCGCTGGCGGTCACGGGGGATATGTCGCCGCTGGATCTGGAAAGCTATGTCAACGGGCTGAAACAACGGCTGTATGATATCGACAACGTCGCGGATGTGCGCATCAAGGGCCTGTCGCAACGCCAGTGGCAGGTCACCCTGTCGCCCGCCCTGTTGCAGCAATACGGGCTGTCGGTGGCGGATGTGGCGGCGCGGATCCGCCAGCAGAATATCGACATGCCCCTTGGCACGCTGGAAACCGGCCCGCAGGACATCCAGTTGCGGTTTGTGAACCAGGTGCGCTCGCTGGACGATCTGGGGCGGCTGGTGATCCTGTCCGCGCCCTCGGGGGCCGAGGTCACGCTGGGGGATATTGCCGAACTGCATGAAACCTACGACCGCCCCGAAACCCGGGTTATGTTCAACGGCCAGCGCGCCCTGATACTGGAGATTTACAAAAACAAGGACAGCGACGCGATCCGTGTCATGGACGCCGTCACCGCCTTTCTGGAAACCGAGCGCGCGCGTCTGGGCGATACCGTCACGCTGGAAATCACGCAGGATATGACCTCTATCGTGGCGGAGCGGCTGAAAATGCTGGTCAGCAACGGGCTGATGGGTCTGGGGCTGGTTATTGTCACCATGAGCCTGTTCTACCGCCCCCGTCTGGCCATCTGGGCCATCCTCGGCCTGCCGATCGCCTTTGCCGGTGCCTTCACGGTGATGGCGCTGTTCGGGCTGTCGCTGAACATGCTGACCCTTGTCGGCCTGCTGATCGCCATCGGCATTGTCATGGACGACGCCGTGGTTATCACCGACAGTATCGCGGCCGAGGCCCAGACGCAGGACAACGCCCTGCAGGCCGTGGTCAGCGGCGTGCAAAAGGTGTTCGGGGGGGTGTTGTCGTCCTTCCTGACAACGGTCGTGGTGTTCGGGCCGCTGTCGTTCCTGTCCGGGCAGCTTGGCACCGTGCTGGAGGTCATGCCCGTTGTGCTGCTGTCGGCGCTGACCGCCTCTTTGATAGAGGCCTTTCTGATCCTGCCGCACCATTTGAAACACCCCGTGGAAATCACCGCGCGCCAGCCCCGCAGCCGGATGGCCCGTGCCTTTGACAAGGGGTTTGAAAGCCTGCGCGAAGGGGTCGGAAAAATCGCGGATGTAGCGATCCGGCTGCGCTATCTTGTCATGGGGGCGCTGATTGTCACGCTGCTTGGCTCTGTCGGCTATTTCGCCGGTGGCAATATCAAGATGGAGGCCATGCCCGCCATGGAGGGCGACGTATTGGAGGCCCGCCTGCTGCTGCCACAGGGAACGCCGCTGGCCCGCACAGAAGAGGCCGTGCGCCAGATCACCGATGCGCTGGCCCGCCTGAACAGCGAATGGCCCCAGCCCGACGGGCAGGATCTGGTGCAGGCCGTGCAGGTGCGCTACGGCGAAAACGTCAGCGCCGGCGAGACCGGCCCCCATGTGGCTACCGTTGTCGTCGATCTGCTGGGGGCGGAAAAACGCACCGTCCGGCTGGATCACCTGATCCCGCGCTGGCGGCAGGAAACCGGCCCGATCTACGGGCTGGTCAGCCTGAACATACAGGAACCCGGCTTCGGTCCGGCCGGTGTGCCGATCGAAATCCGCATCCTCGGGCAGGATCTGGCGCAGATGGACAGGGCCGCGCAGGACCTTTCGAGCTATCTGGAAGGCTATAGCGGAGTTTTCAACGTGCTGGACGATCTGCGCCCGGGCAAGCCGCAGCGCCGCTATACGCTGGCCAACGGGGCGAATGCGCTGGGATTTACGGCCCGATCGGTGGCGACACAAATGCGCGCCGCCGTGCTGGGTGATATCGTGGACGACCTGCAACTGGGCGCGCAAAGCGTGGAGATCTCTGTCAGCCGTCAGGACCGGCCCGCAGAGGGCGCCGAGGGCGGGGATATCCTAATTTCTCCCAAGGGGCAGGCCGTGCCGCTGTCGGTGGTCACGGATGTGCAGCAGGCCCGCGACTGGGCCAGAATTACCCTGATCGACGGACGCCGCGCAGTTACGGTGCAGGCCGATGTCGATACCGCCAAAGCCAACGCCGGCGCCTTGATGAGCGACCTGAAAGCCAACTGGGTGCCACAGTTCCACGCCCGTTACCCCGACCTTGCACTGGATTTCCAGGGGCAGGTCGCCGCCACCGCCACCACGGCCAAATCCATCGTGCGCGGGCTGGGGATCGGCATGCTGGGGGTGTTTCTGATCCTGTCCTTCCAGTTCCGCAGCTACATAGAACCGCTGATCGTCATGGTCGCCATCCCGCTGGCCCTGATCGGGGCGATCTGGGGGCATGTGGCCATGGGCTATGACATTTCCATGCCCTCGCTGATCGGTGCGGCCTCGCTGGCGGGGATTGTGGTCAACAACTCTATCCTGCTGATGGAGTTCATCAACCAGTACCGCCACGAGGGCCACAGCGTCCTGCAAGCCGCCGGCAAGGCCAGCCGCGCCCGCACCCGCGCGATTTTCATCACCACCGGCACCACCATCGTCGGGATGCTGCCGATGCTGGCGGAAAGCAGCGCGCAGGCGGCCTCTATTATCCCGCTGGTGATCTCGCTGGTGTTCGGGCTGCTGGTGTCAACGGTGCTGGTGCTGCTGGCCCTGCCCGCGCTTTATGTCATACTGGACGATATCGGGGTGACGGGGTTTGAAAAGCGGGCGCCCTAAAGCGCCTGACACAGGGCCTCGCGGAATTCCTCGCCTATGCGGATTTTGGAGCCCAGATACTGCGCCATGACCACACCGGCGACATCCTCTTGCGGGTCGATCCAGAAAAACGTGCTGGCTGCCCCCGCCCAGCCGGATTCCCCCGCACTGGTCAGCCCCATCGCCTGCGACATATCCGACATCACCCGCCCCGCCAGACCAAAGCCGTAGCCGGCAAAGACAAACGGGCCGATGCCGATGGGTTTCTGGCACGCAGGGATGCGGTCCGTCCACATCATCTGCACCATCTTGCGCGACAACAGGCAGGCGCCATCCGGTGCCAGACCGCTTTGCAGGAATTGCGTGATTTTCAGATAGTCCTCCAACGTGGAAAACAGCCCCATCGCCCCGCGGTAAAAGGCGGGGTCGTCGCAAGGGTATTCTTCCGACACATCCGCGCGGATCAGGCGCTGCGGGGCTGTGTCGAACTGCATCACCTCGTCCAGATTGGATTTCCCGAACATCGGCACAAGGCGGGCGCGGTCCGCCGGCGGCACCATGAAACCGGTGTCGTGCAGCCCGAGGGGGGCAAACACGAAATCATCCAGAATTTGCGGCAAGGGGCGGTTCAGGATCACCTCCAGCACGCGGGCCAGAACATCGGTGGCAATGCTGTAACGCCAGACCTGCCCGGGCTGCGAGGCCAGCGGCAGCCCCGCCACCCGCGCCACATAATCCGCCAGCGACAGCTTTGCATCACGCAGCCCCGCCTGCCGGTAGAGCACCCCCACCGGACAATCGGGCAGAAAGCCGTAGGACAGGCCGGCGCGATGGGTCAGCAGATGCTCGATCGTCATCGGCGCGGCCGGGCTGCGGGTGCCGTCGGGGTTCAGAACCTCCATTTCCGCAAACTCCGGCAGATACAGCGCCACGGGGTCGAACAGGTGCAGATCCCCCCGTTCCACCAGCATCAGCGCCACGGCAGAGACAACCGGCTTGGTCATGGAAAAGATGCGATAGATGGCGTTTTCGGGCAGTGCCACGCCCTTTTCGGGATCGGCCATGCCATAACGCCCTTCGGCAAAAACCCGCCCCTCGCGCAGGATCTTCCATTCGACCGAGGCTAACGCCCCCGCATCCACATGGCGCCGCGCGACGCCCTCTATACGGTCAAACCGGTTCATGCCTTTACCCTTTCCATTTTCGGATCATAAAGCGGGGCCAGATGCAGCGTGCAGGGGTGAATCTCCCCTGCGACCTCCAGCGTATAGTCGCCCGCCAGCAGCCAGTCGCGCGTGATCCCCCTGCTGCGCACATAGCCCAGCCCGATGGATTTCCCCAC
>JALWQC010000309.1 GCA_027080755.1 Paracoccaceae bacterium | reverse complement strand
TGCTGGCGCAGGCGATGTGGTCGGGAAAGGCCTCGACATCCGCCACCAGCTGCGGGCTTTTTGTGCGCGCGGCCGCCCCGCAAACCCCGCGCGAAAACGGGATGCTTAGGCAGCCGTGCCCGCCCTGATACGGCCCGATTTTCAACATTTCCGGCCCTGTGACCCGGTAAAACCCGACCCAGTCGAAACGGGAGTCGCTGTGGAACACCTCGCAGGCAAGGGTGGCCATCTTGGCTATCACATCGGTTTCGCCATCGGTAAGGGCGGCGATTGTGCGGTGCAGGTCGGGATAGTTTACGCGCATGGGGCGGCCTTTCGGGTGGGGTTGGTAAAAGAACTACTAAACCGGTTTAGTGGTTTTGTGAACGGCATACAGACGGGCAGGAAAGGCTTGTAAGCGGGGGGGCGGGGCCCTACCTTGGGCGGAACCGGAAAAACAGGAGGTTTTCGTGAGCGGACTATTTGCCCTGCTGGATGATGTTGCGGCCATTGCCAAGGTGGCGGCGGCCTCGCTTGACGATGTGGCGGCGCAGGCGGCCAAGGCGGGAACCAAGGCGGCGGCGCTGGTGATCGACGACACGGCCGTCACCCCGCAGTATATGCACGGCTTTGCCGCCTCGCGAGAGCTGCCGATCGTGTGGCGGATCGCCAAGGGCTCTGTGCGGAACAAGCTGGTGATCCTGCTGCCGGCGGGCCTGCTGTTAACCAGTTTCGCACCCTGGGCCGTGACCCCGCTGCTGATGATGGGCGGGGCTTATCTAAGCTTCGAGGGGGCCGAAAAGATCCTGCACAAGCTGTTGCACAAACCGCAAGAGCATCAGGAACAGGCTGCCCCCGCCGATCCCGTCCATCTGGAGGAAACCAAGGTCAGCGGGGCCATCAAGACCGATTTCATCCTGTCGGCCGAGATCATGACCGTTTCCCTGGCCAATGTCGCCGGACAACCCCTGTGGATGGAGGCTCTGGCGCTGGTCGGCGTGGCCATCGGCATTACGGCGCTGGTCTACGGGGCCGTTGCCCTGATCGTAAAGGCCGATGATGTCGGGCTGTATATGGTGCGCAAGGGGCGGTTAAAAATCACGCGCAAGGCCGGGGAATGGCTGGTGCGCTCCATGCCCGGGTTTATGCACGCGCTGACGGTTGTCGGCACGGCGGCGATGCTGTGGGTCGGGGGCTCTATCATCCTGCACGGGCTGGCCGGTCTGGGGTGGGAAGCGCCCGCCCATCTGATCGAGGGCTGGGCCGAGGCCGTCGCCGCGCGGGCCAATTACTGGCACGGGCTGGTCAACTGGGCGGTGACGGCAACGCTGGACGCGGTTGCCGGGCTGGCGCTGGGGGTCGTTCTGGTGCCGCTGGGGGAAAAGGTATTCACGCCGCTGTGGCAGAAAATCCCGAAGTGGAAGATAAAAACCTAAGCCAGCAGCAAGGTGATCGTCGTGTCGCCATAGCGCCGGCTGTCGTGGATGGTCATGCCGGCGGGCGGGGTGACGGGGCGGTTTTCTTCCCAGACCACCAGCGCACCCCTGGCAATCCAGTTCCCTTTCAGGCAGGCGGCCAGCGCCTTTTCGCCCAGCCCTTTGCCGTAGGGCGGGTCGAGGAACACCAGATCGAAGGGCGCGCCGCGGTTTTCCCCGATTTTCAGGGCGTTGCGACGGTAGAGCTTTGCCTCTTCTCCGGTGCGCAGGATGTCCATATTGCGCCGGATCAGGGCGGTGGCTTTGGCCCCGTCATCGACAAATTGCACGGATTTTGCGCCGCGGCTGAGGGCCTCGAACCCCAGGGCGCCGGTGCCGGCGAACAGGTCCAGAACCCGCGCCCCGACGATCGAAGGGGTGGCGCCGTGTTCCAGCACGTTGAACAGGCTTTCGCGCACACGGTCGGTGGTCGGGCGCAGGTGGGCGCTTGTGTCCCCCTTGCCGACAGAGGCCAGCGCCGTGCCCCGGAATTTGCCGCCGATGACCCTCATTTCAACAGGGTTTTCAGGTCGGTTTCGGGGTCGGCCACGGCCTGAGGATCGGGGGATTTGCCGGATTCGATCAGCCGTTTGCCAACCATATAGGCGCGCGGGTCGTTCATGGCATCGACCGCCAGCAACGTGTCGCCCTTGTAATACCAGAACGAGGTGCCGGCGCGCGAAACCACATGGTCATAGCCCGTATTCAGCCCCGCGATTTGCAGTTTTACGTCGTATTGGTCCGACCAGAACCACGGTTTTGCCAGATATTCCGTATCCCCGCCCAGCATGGCGGCGGCGGTGGCCTCGGCCTGCTCGATCGCGTTGGGCACGGATTCCAGCCGGATGCGCCCGCCCTTGTAGGGGAAGCTGGTGCAATCGCCGGCGGCAAAGATCGACGGGTCCGAAGTGCGGCCCAGCCCGTCCACCCTGATACCGTTGTCGATGGTCAGGCCGGCGGCTTCGGCCAATGTGGTGGCAGGGCGGATGCCGATGCCGACAATGGCGAAATCTATGTCGAGCGTGGAGCCGTCCGTCAGGCTGGCCGAGGTCACGCGCCCCGTGCCGTTCAGCTTTTCCAGCCCGACGCCCTCGCGGATATCAACACCGTGTTTGCGGTGCAGTGCGCGGAAATAGTCCGAGGTCTGCGGCGCCGCCACCCGTTGCAGGATGCGTTCTGCCATTTCGACCAGCGTTACCTTCAGCCCCCTCTGGGCGGCGACGGCGGCGGCCTCCAGCCCGATATAACCGCCGCCGATAATCAGAACGTGGCGGCCTTTGACGAACTCGGGCGCCATGGCGTCGGCGTCGGCAAGGGTGCGCATGGTATAGACGCCCCCCAGATCCCCGCCGATCGCCGCGGGCAGGTGGATCGGGTCGGAGCCGGTGGTCAGGGCGAGTTTGTCATAGGGCAGGACCCCGCCCCCCAGCGTTACGGTTTTGGCCGCCGGATCGATCGCGTGGACCGCTTCGCCGGTGCGCAGGGTGATGTTCTGTTCGGCGTAAAAGGACTCGGGGCGCAGGAAAAGCCGCTCCAGTGCCATGTCGCCCAGCATGTATTTTTTCGAAAGCGGCGGGCGCTGGTAGGGGGGGACGGGCTCTGCTCCGATCAGGGTGATGGCGTCCGTGTAGCCGAGTGCGCGCAGTTTTACCGCCAGCGAGGATCCCGCCTGACCGGCCCCGATAATCACAATTCCCGCCATATCCTATCCTTTCGCCAGTGCATCCATCTTGCGCGCCATTTTGACATCGCGCATGGACAGGCCCTCTATGTCGTGGCTGGTCAGCGTGACGTCAACGGTTTTATAGACATTTGCCCATTCGGGATGGTGGTTCAGCTTCTCGGCCCAGATGGCGGCGCGGGTCATCCAGCCGAAGGCTTCAACGAAGTTCCTGAACGTAAAGGTCTTGGAAATGGCGTCGCGTCCGGCGTCGTGACTCCAGCCCGCAGCGATGAGTTCGGGGATATATTCGGCCCGCTCGTCCGGGGTCAGGGGGGGTGACAGCATGGTTAACCTTTCCTGAAGGGGCCGTAGCCGGCCAGTGTTTCAATGTCGTCCTGCACCGCCGCGCGTTCGTCCTGCAAGAACCGGTCCACGGCGCGGGCAAAACCGTTATCCGCAATCCAGTGCAGCGAATAGACGGGGGCGGCCAGATAGCCGCGCGCCAGCTTGTGTTCGCCCTGCGCGCCGGCCTCTACCCGTTTCAGGCCGTGGGCAACAGCATAGTCGATGGCCTGATAATAGCACAGCTCGAAATGCAGCGCAGGGTGGTTTTCAATCGCCCCCCAGTAGCGCCCGAACAAGGTGTCCCCGCCGATAAAGTTGAGCGCGCCGGCAACATAGCGCCCCTCGCGCGCGGCCAGAACCAGCAGGATATCGTCGCGCATGGTGTCCTGCATGTGGTCGAAAAAGGCGCGGGTCAGATAGGGCGTGCCCCATTTGCGTGCGCCGGTGTCCTGATAGAACTGCCAGAAGGCGTCCCAGTGTTCGGGGCGGATTTGGTCGCCGGTAAGGGTTACTATTTCGCCCCCGAAACCCTGCGCCTGTCGCCGTTCCTTGCGGATATTCTTGCGTTTGCGACTGGAAAGCGCGGCCAGAAAATCGTCAAAACCCCGATAGCCGGCGTTTTCCCAGTGAAACTGTTCCGTCACCCGCTGCAACATCCCGTGCGCGGGGCCAAGGGCGTGTTCCTGTGACGTGCAGAAATTGATGTGGAAAGAAGACAGCCCGTTATCCCGCGCCAGCGATTTCGCCGCCTCTATCAGGGCATCCCTTGCGCTGTCGGTTATGGTTAACAGGCGGCGGCCGGTGGCCGGAGTAAACGGAACCGCCGACAGAAGTTTCGGATAATAACGCCCGCCCGCATGTTCATAGGCATTGGCCCAGGCGTGGTCGAAAATATATTCCCCCTGCGAGTGGGATTTGGCATAGGCCGGCAGGACTCCGGTAATTTTTCCGGCTTCGCGCGCGACCATGTGCAAGGGCTGCCAGCCGGTGCCTTTCCCCACCGATCCGCTTTGTTCCAGCGCCAGCAAAAAGCGATGGCTGGTGAAAGGGTCGAACGGGCCGGCGGCACGGGCGCAGGCGTCCCAGTGTTGCGCCGGAATATCGGCAATATTTTCCACAATCGTGATGGTGCTGTCGCTCATGCCCGAAACCTTACCAAATCCTTGCGGATTAAACTACCAAACCGGTTTAGTGGATATGTCGCACCTGTGAAATACCCTGCAAAAACAGGAAGATACCACATATCAATCCTTCAGAAGATCCCGCAGTTCATAGACCAGTTGCAGCGCCTCACGGGCGGTCAGGTCGTCGGGGTGGATGGCGCGCAGGCGGTTTTC
>JALWQC010000308.1 GCA_027080755.1 Paracoccaceae bacterium | reverse complement strand
GGCTGGCGCTGGTGCTGGCGGGGTTTATCGACGCGCTTAAAACCAGCCGCCCAAAGGCCGGAAAACTGGCCGAGAGTCTGGGGCTGATGACCCTTGCCATCTCGCCCTTTGTTTTGGGGACGGGGCTGTTTTTGCTAATCTACCCCCGGGCCAATCCGTTCACGCTGGCCCTGCCCGTCACCGCGCTGGTCAATGCCGCCGTTAGCTTGCCGGTTGCCCTGCGCAGCCTGCTGCCGGCCTTTGCCCAGAACCGTTTGGCCTATGGGCGGCTGGCGGACAGTCTGGGCATGTCCGGCCTAAGCCGTTTTCGTCTGTTTCTGTGGCCTGCCATTCGCAAACCTGCCGGATTTGCCACCGGACTGGCGGCGGCGCTTTCCATGGGGGATCTGGGGGTGATTACGCTTTTTGCCCCGCCGGATGTGGAAACCCTGCCGCTGCTGATGTATCGCCTGATGGGCGCATACCGGATGGAGGATGCGGCCAGTGTGGCGCTCGTTCTGGTGGCGCTGACATTGCTGGTTTTCTGGGCTTTTGACAAAGGGGGGCGTCTTGGACATCACGCTTGACAGGCTGGAGCTGCGCCATGAGGGGTTCGCGCTTGCAGCCGATCTGACCATCAGCGGCGGCAGCACGGCTATTATCGGCCCTTCCGGTGGCGGAAAATCCACCCTTATGCTGGCCATCGCCGGTTTTGAAACCCCGTTCAGCGGCAGAATTCTGTTTGACGGCAGAGATTTCACCGCAACCCCGCCAGCCGAGCGGCCGGTTACCCTGTTGTTTCAGGAACACAACCTGTTTCCCCATCTGACGATTTACCAGAACACGGCGCTCGGGCTGCGGCCGGATCTGCGGTTGATCCCGGCGCAAAAGGATCAGGTGAACGCAGCCCTGGACCGTGTCGGACTGGCTGACAAGGGGGGGCGGTATCCGGCGGAATTGTCCGGTGGACAGCGGCAGCGGGTGGCTTTGGCGCGGGCATTGTTGCGCGAACGGCCGGTGCTGATGCTGGATGAACCTTTTGCCGCCCTTGGCCCTGCGCTACGGGGTGAAATGCTGGATCTTGTGATGCAGATACGAAGGGAACAGGACGCCACGCTTTTGCTGGTCACCCACAACCCCGAGGACGCAGAGCGCATCGCGGACAGGGCCATTCTGGTTGCCGACGGTGTGGCATCCGCCCCGCGGGACATGCAGGACATGCTGGACAATCCCCCCGAGGCCCTGACCCGTTATCTTGGCAAGGCATAAAAAAGGGCGCCAACGCGGGCGCCCTTTTTCAACAGGTTTTGTAGCTTAGTCTTCTTTGTGCTTGTGCGGCGCCCACAGCATTTTGTTGGACAGATACAGCAATGCGGCAAAGAATACGAGGAAGACGAAAACGTAGAATCCGGTTTCCTTGCGGGCCATCATCTTCGGTTCGGCGGTCCACATCAGGAAGGCAGCAACATCCTTGGCCATCGATTCGACATCGTTGGGGCTGCCGTCCGCAAATTCCACCTGTTCATCGGACAGGGGCGGCGGCATGGCAATCCAGCCGGTCGAAAACGCGTGGTTTTCATAGAATGTCTTACCGGCCTCTTCTTTTTCCTCGCCGGTAAAACCGGTCAGGATAGAGGCGATATATTCCGGGCCGCCCATACCTTTGACGATCTGGTTGATCCCCAGACCCATCGGGCCGTGGAAGCCTGCGCGGGCCTTGGCCATCAGGCTCAGGTCCGGCGCGCCGTCATAGGTGCCAAGCGGGAATTTATCGACCGGCTTGCCCGGGCGGGTATCGTCCAGCTCGGGGTCGTAAATGTCGAACTGCTTGGCATAGGCTTTCACCTGATCCTCGGACAGCTCCGGCCCGCCTTCGTCCCCGAGGGTGCGAAAGGCAACATATTCCAGACCGTGGCAGGCTGCGCACACTTCGGTATAAACCTGAAGCCCGCGCTGCAGCTGTGCCTTGTCGTAGACGCCGAACGGCCCCTCGAAGCTGAAGCTGAAGTCTTCTACATGGCCGTGCCCGGATGCGAATGCGCCCGTGCTGCTAAGGCCAACCGCGACGAGCGCGGACAGGATGGTTTTCTTGAACATCTCTTTGTCTCCTTCTCGTCTCTTATTCAGCCGGTTTCGAGGAATAATGGGCCTCGAAATCTTCTTCGATGGTTGCAGGCGGGGTTTTCGGTTTTTCAACCAGACCAAGCACCGGCAGGATCACGAGGAAATAGGCGAACCAGTATGTTGCCCCGATCAGCGGGATAGCCTGCGGCAGGTCGGCAGGACTTTGAGAGCCACACCATGCCAGAACGACAAAGTCGATAACCAGCAGCCAGAACCACCATTTGAACATCGGGCGGTAGGCCCCCGAACGGGTTTTGCTTGTATCCAGCCACGGCGCCAGCGCCATAACAAAGATCGCGCCGAACATGGCAATCACGCCAAAGAACTTTGCGTCCACAATGCCACCGGTCAGGAAGCTGGCGGCCTGTACCACCCATACATCCGCGGTAAACGCACGCAGGATGGCGTAGAACGGCAGGTAATACCATTCCGGCACAATATGCGCAGGCGTCGAAAGCGGGTTGGCGGGGATATAGTTGTCCGGCTCGCCGAAGTAGTTCGGCATCGTCCAGATAACAGCAACGAAAACCGCCAGAACGACAACCAGTGCGAACAGATCCTTGACCACGAAGTAGGGCCAGAATGGCAGGGTGTCTTTCTTGACTTCTTCCTTGGAGCCGCGACGAACCTCTACACCGGCGGGGTTGTTGTTGCCCGTGGTGTGGAAGGCCCAGATGTGAACGATCACAAGACCGAGGATCACAAACGGCAGCAGGTAGTGCAGCGAGAAGAAGCGGTTCAGCGTGGCATTATCCACCGACGGTCCGCCCAGCAACCAGGCTTGCAGCCCTTCGCCAATGAACGGGATCGCGCCGAACAGGCCGGTAATAACCGTAGCGCCCCAGAACGACATCTGGCCCCACGGCAGAACGTAGCCAAGGAAACCGGTTGCCATCATGGCAAGATAGATCAGCATCCCGATGATCCATGTCACTTCGCGCGGTGCCTTGTAGGAACCGTAGTAAAGGCCGCGGAAAATGTGGATATACACAGCGATAAAGAACAGCGAGGCGCCATTGGCATGGGTATACCGGATCGCCCAGCCGCCGTTCACATCACGCATGATATGTTCAACCGAGGCAAACGCCAGATCGGCGTTCGGGGTGTAGTGCATCACCAGAACGATACCGGTAATGATTTGCAGAACCAGCGTGAACGCCAGCACGATACCCCAGATCCACCACCAGTTCAGGTTTTTCGGTGTCGGGATCATCAGGGTGTTATAGACAAGCTCTACGACCGGCAGGCGCTCGTGCAGCCATTTTTCAAAGCCGGTCTTGGGCTCGTATTTATCGTGGGGAATACCACTCATCTTGTTCTCCCTCAGCCTAGTTTGATTACGGTGTCGGAAACGAATTTCGCTACCGGCACATCGAGGTTACGAGGGGCGGGACCCTTGCGGATACGGCCGGCCGCGTCGTAGTGCGAGCCGTGGCACGGGCAGAACCAGCCGTTGAAATCACCGGCGTCGCCCAGCGGCACACAGCCAAGGTGGGTACAAACGCCCGTCATCACCAGCCATTTGCCATCAGCGTCCAGCGTGCGGTTCTGGTCCGTTGCTTCGGCGTCTGCCGGCAGGTTGGCGTTACGCGCCACCTGGTCACGCAGATCTTCCAGCGGCACTTCGCGGCCATGTTCGATATCGGCAGGGGAACGATAGCGGATGAAGACCGGCTTGCCGCGCCATTTCACGGTCAGCTGGGACCCTTCTTCCATCCCCGAAACGTCTACTTCAATGGAGGCCAGCGCCTTCACGTCCGCACTTGCGTTCATCTGGTTAACAAGCGGCCAAACGGCAGCGCCAGTTGCTACTGCTCCGGTCGCGGCGGTCGTGATGTAAAGAAAATCACGGCGCGAGCCTGTGTCTTCTGCTTGTGACAAAAGATGCTCTCCTCTAGTAACTACCCCGGAATTGGGGCAAGATTCGACTAAGCACCCACCACAAGGCAGGCACGCTACCGCAGGCAATACACCTTCAAACGCCTTCGGTCCAGCGGACTTTGCGCCGCAGTGGTTACAGAAAGGTAACTTTTCAAGAGATGACGGTAAAAATTATCAGTTTTCAGCCCGATATTGCCCAGAATCTCGGCGGGATGATCCGGCTGGCCGCCTGTTTTGACGTGCCCATACATGTGATAGAGCCATGCGGCTTCCCGTTTTCGGTAAAAGCGCTGCGCCGGTCCGCGATGGATTACGCCGATATTGCCGACATTACGCGCCATGATTCATGGGACCGGTTTTTGCAGGACCGGCAGCCCGGACGTCTGGTCCTGATGACAACCGAAGCCGCAACACCCCTGTCCGATTTCCGCTTTCAACCCGGGGATTCCATCATTCTGGGTCGTGAAAGCGCCGGCGTCCCTGAAACCGTGCGCCAACAGGCCGATGCCGCCGTCAAAATCCCCATGCCCGGCGGGGGGCGGTCGCTGAATGTGGCCATGTCCGCCGGCATTGCCCTGTTCGAGGCCCTGCGTCAGCTGCGCGCGTAGATATCCTCGTATCGCACGATGTCATCCTCGCCCAGATAGGCGCCGCTTTGCACCTCTATCAGGTGTAGATCGACCTTGCCGGGGTTTTCCAGACGGTGAACAGCGCCCAGCGGAATATAGGTGGACTGGTTTTCGCTTAGCAGGGTTTGCGTTTCCCCGACCGTCACCATCGCCGCGCCCGTTACCACAACCCAGTGTTCGGCGCGGTGAACGTGGCTTTGCA
>JALWQC010000307.1 GCA_027080755.1 Paracoccaceae bacterium | reverse complement strand
TCCCCCGCAAGAACCGCCAGCGCCGGAAGGCGATAACCGACAGGCGGGCGTTGATCAGAACCAGCGCAATCCCGCGCCGTTTTGTGCGGTCCAGCAGGGCGGGGCGCAGGATGAAATCGGACCAGATAGCCAGATCGGGCTTCCATGCGTCCAGAAAAGCGTCGCCCGCCTGCGGGGTGTCCAGCGGCAGGCCACCGGTCACCACCCTTTCGGGCAGACGGGCCAGCACCGGCGCGGGCAGGGGTTTGTCCGCCGTGGTCAACAGGCACAGGGCGCCCGGATTATCCGCCAGCAGCCGGCGCAAAACCTCTATCACCGGCGGGCTGTCGGTGATGTTGGCAATATGCGCCCAGATCACCGGCCCTTGTGCGGGCGGGGGTGCTGTCTGCAACGGGGTCTGTCGGGACACTCCGCCGCGAAGGCGTGCCCACAACAGGTAAACCGCCAAAGACAGCGACCGGCGCATCAGCCCATTTCTTCGGTCAGGCTGGTTTCGGTATCCTCGTCGCGCAGCCGGTGCAGATGGGCAATGAAATAACGCATATGCGCATTGTCCACTGTGGCATGCGCCGCCGCTTTCCAGGCATCATAGGCGCTGGCATAATCGGGGAAAATCCCGACGGTCTCGATCTTGGAGGTATCGCGAAAGGTGTTCCCCTGCGGGTCTACAAGTTCCCCGCCGAATACGAGGTGCAAACGCTGTGTCATGGCCAAATCCTGTGGTTGCTGAATCGCTGCGCACATTAGCCATTTGCCGCGTCGCGTCAATCGCGCAGGGGGCAACGATTTCTTAACCATTATGCGGTAAAACAGACAGCACTGAGCGAGCGGGCCACCAACCCGCAAGGGTATCGCGCCAGAGATATGTTAACCAAGTATTCCGTTGCAGCGTATCGCAACACCTTCCTACCCGCCCGATGGTTGCGCCGTCTGACAAACGGCATTTGGCAGCAACTGCTCGGCATCGGGACTCTGGCGTGATATCCTGACTCTGTTCGGAAAACGGACGGTTTTTACCCTGAAACCCCGCAGACCGGCCCCACCCCGAGAAAACCGCAAAAAACGGTGCTGTTTGGCAGCTGCCGCTTTTTTTGTGCGCGATTCACCCCTTCAGACGTTTTACCAGCTGTTTGTGCAGGGGCGCGCCGGCCGCGATCATACCGGGCAACTGCGCGGCGGGATTGTTGTAGCGTGGTGCCGTGGCGTCGGGGGTTGTGACCTGCCCGCCGGCCTCGCGCACGATCAGATCGCCGGCGGCCACGTCCCATTCCCATGTCGGGCGCAGGGTCATCATGGCGTCATAGCGCCCCTCGGCCACCAGCGACAGACGATAGGCCAGCGAGGGGCGGAACTTGCGTGACAGATCCGGCACCCCGCCGGGCCACAGCCCGGGGTTCAGGGTGGCTTTGGTGGTCAGGACGCGCGCGGTTTCCATCGTTTCCTGCGTGCTGGAGGCGATAGGTTGTCCGTTCAGAAACGCGCCGCCGCCCCTGGTCGCCACATAGGTTTTGTCCTTCATCGGCAGATAGACGACACCGGCGACCACCTCGCCGTGTTCGGCAATGGCCAGCGAATGGGCAAAGCTTTTCTCGCCGGCGATAAAGGCCCGCGTGCCGTCGATCGGGTCGATGATAAACACCCGTTCCTTTGACAGGCGGGCGGTGTCGTCCTCGGTTTCCTCGGACAGCCAGCCATAGTCGGGGCGCGCGGCCAGCAACTCGCCGTGCAACATGCGGTCGATGGCCAGATCGGCCTCGGTCACGGGGCCTTGTCCGTTGCCCTTGTCCCATGTCTCCGGTCCGGCCCCGAAATATTTCCGCGCGATTTCACCGGCGGCTTGCGCGGCCTCTGTCAGCAGCTTCAGGTCACGCTCCGGCAATGGTCAGCCCCTCCACCAGCAGGCTGGGGATGACGCGCGACAGATGCGCCCGTCCGTCGTTTGCCGCGCGCAGGCTGCCCAGCATTTCCCGCAGGTTCCCCGCGATTGTGCATTCGTTGACCGGTCCGGTGATTTCCCCGTTTTCCACCCAGAACCCCGAGGCCCCGCGCGAATAATCCCCCGTGTTGGGGTTGATGGAACTGCCGATAAGCGAGGTCACAATCAGCCCCGTTCCCATCAGGGCGACCAGATCGTCGCGGCTGTCGGTGCCCGGCGTCAGATGCAGGTTCCCGACCGAGGGGCTGGGCGGGGCCGAGGTGCCGCGCGCCGCGTTGGCCGTGCTTTCCAGCCCCAGTTTGCGCGCGGTTGCCAGATCCAGCGTCCAGCCGGTCAGCACACCGTTGTCGATGATATGGCGGCGCGCGGTGGGCAGCCCTTCGGCGTCGAAAGGCTTGGATCCCGCGACGCGGCGCCTGTGGGGGTCTTCTGTCAGGAACATGCCCTCCGGCAGCACCTGTTCGCCCCGCGCATCCTTCAGCCAGCTGGAGCCCCGCGCAATCGCCGCGCCGTTGACCGCCGCCACCAGATGCCCGATCAGCCCCGAGGAAATCCGCTCGTCAAACAG
Source organism: Paracoccaceae bacterium (assembly GCA_027080755.1). GTDB lineage: Bacteria > Pseudomonadota > Alphaproteobacteria > Rhodobacterales > Rhodobacteraceae > NORP23. Next base: position 2,313 of record JALWQC010000307.1, on the reverse strand, counting down.
CACCGGAAAGGCCCCCGTCGGCGGCTTTTTCGCCCCCGCCCGCGCCACGGCCCGTTCGCCGGCAATGCGCCCGATTTCGGCGGGGTCGGGCATGTCGGCAGCGAAAATGCGCCCCTCGCCGTTGTAGTCCCGCTCCATCGCCAGCCCGCTGCCGGTGATGGCAACGCAGGAGGTGGAGCGCGAGCTGCGCGCATACCCCCCGCTAAAGCCGTTCGTGCCGGCAATCCAGATGTCCGTGCGGCTGTAACCGGCGCCCGCGCCCTGCACCTGCGCCACGCCCTTGACCGCCAGCGCCGCCGCCTCGGCCGCCAGCGCGTCGGCCTGCAGTTCCGCCGCTGCCGGTGCGGGGGACGGGTCCACCAGTTCCAGCGCCGCCGCATCCCGGTCCCGGGCCAGCCGGTCGGGGTCGGCAAGGCCGCAATAGGGATCCTCGGGCGCCTCCTTTGCCATCGCCACGGCCCGTTCGGCCATTTCGGCAAGGGTCTCGGGCCGGATATCCGAGGCCGAGACGCTCGCCTGTCGCTGCCCGATCAGCACCCGCAGCCCGATATCGACGCCCTCGGCGCGCTCGGCATGTTCCAGTTTGCCGTTCAGCACCTCTATCGACTGGCTGTCACCGGACACGGCAATCGCATCGGCGGCATCGGCCCCGGCCTTTTGCGCCGCGGCCAGCAGGTCTTTGGTCAGGTTTTCAAGCGTTCTGGACATATCACCACCGGAGTTGTTCGTTTCCCCCCCACATATACCACCTTCACGGGGTTTTCACCCTTTGATTGGCAAACAGCGGGGCGGGGTGACAATTTGGGGACTTAAGAAAAACTGAAGTCGTGCTATGATGCTGCAAATACGGAAAGAATTCTTATGCCTATCAAGACGGAAATGCTTCGATATTTTATCGAGGTGGCGGAAAGCGGAAATCTGGCCACAGCGGCCGAGCGTCTGGGGCGCACGCCCTCGGCCGTTTCGATGATGCTGAAACAGATGGAGGAAAACCTCGGCGCGCCGCTGTTTGCCTCGGAACGGAAAAACCGTCTGACCCCGCTGGGCGAATTCACCCTGAAAGAGGCCCGCCGCGAGTTGGCCCATTTCGAACGCACCGTCAATGCGATCTACCGTTTTGCCAAATCCGGCGAGGGGCAGGTGCAGCTGGCCTGCCTGCCCGGTGTGGCCACGGCGCTGATGCCGGCGGTGGTGCAGGAAATGCACGCCGAAAACCCCCACGTCCTGATCCGTCTGTGGGACGCCCAGACGGCAACAGGCGTCGATCTGGTGCGCACGGAAAAGGCGGATATCGCCATCGTCAACGGGTTTACGGCGGTCGGGGCCGGCAACATCAGATCCACCCCGATTCTGGAGGATCTCTTCGGTATCATCTGCCGCCGCGACAGCCCCCTTGGCCGCAAGGATCAGGTCCACTGGTCCGACATTGCAAACGAAACGCTGATCTACAACGGCCTGACCTATACGATAGAGGAACCGCACGTCCGCAAGGCCAGCGCGCAGGCCTTTCTGGCGGTGGGCAGCACGCTGACGATACAGGCCTTTGTGCGCGCCGGCGCCGGCATTGCCATTCTGCCGGCGCTTGTCGGGGAAAATATCGCGCCGGATCTGGTGTTCCGCATCCCCGAGGGGCCGCAATACCACCGCACGGCGCATCTGGTCTGGAATGAAAACCGCACAAGCAGTCCGGCGGTATCGCGGTTCTGCAAGATCTTGCGCAAGGTTGTCGCGGATCGCGGGATTGCGCCGGAAAACACCGGCACGCAGGATCCGCCGGAGATGCCCTGATATTTCGCTTGGCGCGGGGGGGATTTTGCGTTCCAATGGGGGCAAACGCAACCAACGGATGACGCCATGACCAAATCGACCAATTCTGCCTATGACACGCTGATCGACCATTTGAAAACCACCGCCTCGCTTGAACAGGTGGGCGGTTTGCTCGGCTGGGATCAGGAGGTCATGATGCCGCGCAAGGCCAACGCCCAGCGGGCCGAGCAGATGGCGGCGCTGGAAGCCACCATCCACGCCCGCAAGACGGACCCGCGCCTGCCCGACTGGTTCGATTCCATCAACGGGGACACGCTGGACGCCGCCGGTCGGGCCAACCTGCGCGAGGCAAAGCGTTCCTACGAGCGCAACACAAAAATCCCCGCCGATCTGGCCACCGCGCTGGCCCGCGAAACCGCTGCGGCGCAGATGGTCTGGGCCGATGCCCGCGCCAACGACGATTTTGCCGCCTTCGCGCCGACTCTGGAAAAAATCCTGGATCTGCGCCGGCAGGAAGCGGCCTGTCTGGCCAAGGGCGGGGATCTG
>JALWQC010000306.1 GCA_027080755.1 Paracoccaceae bacterium | reverse complement strand
CCCTATCCCTTTCATAACGCAGAAGAAATGCTGGAAATGGCACGGGCATCCGGCAAAACAGTCGCCGCAATGAAACGCGAGAACGAGCTGGCCCACATGTCCCCTGCCGAATTCGACACCCGCCTGCGCCGCATCTGGGACATCATGAACGCCTGTATCGAGCGCGGCCTGCACACGGACGGCATCCTGCCCGGGGGGCTGAACATGCGCCGCCGCGCCCATGATATCCACAAGGCGCTGGAACGGGAAAGCGGGCGGAACAGTTTTTCCCCCCATATCATCAACGACTGGATCGCCGTCTATGCCATGGCCGTGAACGAGGAAAACGCCGCCGGCGGGCAGGTGGTCACCGCCCCGACCAACGGCGCGGCGGGGGTACTGCCTGCGACCATTCGCTACTATCTCGACCATGTGCCGGAAGCGCGCGAAAGCCGGATCCCCGATTTCCTGCTGACCGCGGCGGCGATCGGCGGGATGATAAAGAACAACGCCTCCATTTCCGGCGCCGAGGTCGGCTGTCAGGGCGAGGTCGGCTCGGCCTCGGCTATGGCGGCAGCGGGGTTTTGCGCCGTGATGGGCGGGACACCGGAACAGATTGAAAACGCAGCGGAAATCGCACTGGAACACCACCTCGGCATGACCTGCGATCCGGTCAAAGGGCTGGTGCAGGCGCCCTGCATCGAACGCAATGGCCTGGGCGCGATCAAGGCAATCTCGGCCGCCTCGCTGGCCCTTCGCGGCGACGGGCGCCACCTGATTACGCTGGATGCCTGCGTGGAAACCATGCGTCAGACCGGGCTGGATATGAACAGCAATTACAAGGAAACCTCGCAAGGCGGGCTGGCGGTCAACGTGCCGGAGTGTTAGTGTTTCCGAAAGGGAGCCCCGACATGAGCAAACACAACGCCGTTTTTTCCGAAACCCGATCCGACTATTTCCGCCCCTCGTGGTTTGTAAAACTGTTTGGCGGCAAGCTGTCGCTGGGCGATACCTTCTGGGCCGGCACCTACGGGGCGATCATGTTGTTCACGCCGATATGGTTTGCCATCTACCTGACCGTCACAATCGCCGCCCCCGACCGGATTGCACTGGTGCAAACGGCGATCTACATCTTTGCGCCGCTCTATTGCCTGCCGCTGTTTCTGGCAACATTTTCCGTGGCCAAACGCAGCCCCGGGGCCGGCAGCTGGCGCTGGGTGGCGGTCGGGCATAATGCGATTCTGGCGGTTGTGACGGTATGGCTGGCCTGGAAAATGCTTTTCTAAACCCTTCCTTAACCTTTACCCCCTATAGTCCTTTGCACTGAGCGAGGGCGGGCTTTCCACCCGCAGGTTTACCGCGCCGGAACAATTTTAACCAATTTTGTTGCCAATTGTCGGCAACACCCTATCCGCCTGAAGGTTGCGCCGGTTAGGGCGTAGACCCATAAACCACAAACCACCAGCACGATCCTCGCGGGATATCAATGGTTTGGGACGCGCCGCACAGGGTGGCCCCCTTTGCCAGCGGCCCGCGCCATTGAGATGAAGCGAGGATCGCGCCCTTCGGGTTTGGCGGATTTGCGCCCCGAGTGCGTTGCAGGGCCTTGGAATAGAACCACTATTCCGGCGGCCCTGCGCCTGCTCGGGACGAAAATCTGCCAAACTGGTGGTTTGTGGTTTATGGGTCTACGCCCTGCAACGGCATATGTCAGCAACGCTCGGGTTCAGGCTTTCCGGCGCGGGAGACCGTCCTCATAAACTCATAGGCCCTTTGAAACCGGGGGCCGAAATCAGGGGCCAGGAAGCCCTTTCCGAGACAGCATTGCAAAAACGGGGCGGCCTGCGGGCGGGTGCCGGATTTTTTGTGCGCGCAAGGCGGGATTTTCGGGGGTTTTATTACTCCACTAAACCGGTTTAGTGGATATGTCTCGGGACGCAGGGTGGTCGCTGTTTTTCAAGCGATACCAATGGGATGCGAGGGAAGAAGCCACCCGAAACACCCCGCAGCGACTCTCGATTTAACCGGATATTAACCGTCCCTCGCGGGGGGCAAAACCGTAACTACTAACATATGTTAGTAAACGCCCACGCCCAATAAAAAACGCCGCCCCGAACGGGCAGCGCTCCTCCTTCAAACCGGTTGGCTTAATCCTCCAGACGTCGGGCCTCGTCCACCAGCATAACAGGAATACCGTTGCGAATCGGAAAGGCCAGACCTGCCGCTTTTGATATCAGCTCCTGCGTCGTGCGGTCATAGGACAGCGTGTTGCGGGTCACCGGACACACCAGTATTTCCAGCATCTTCGGGTCGATTGTTTGTCTGCTATTGCTCATTGCAACATGTCCTTTCCGGCCGTCTCGCCCAGGGCGAATTCCATCAGCATGGTCAGGGTTTCCCGCCGCGCCGTCAAGTCCGGAGCCTCCAGCAGGGCCTGTTTTTCTGCCGGTGCAAAGGGGTTCAGAACCGCCAGCGAATTTACCAGAACGTCCTCTTCGGCCTCGCGCAGGGTGTCCATATCCGTGGACAGGCTCTGGATCGAGAGGTAGCGTTCCAGCAGCGCCAGAAAGGCGGGGCGGTCGAACCCCGTGTCCGGCGCCCCCGCCCCGAGGTCCGCAAAATCCGCCCAGTCCACAGCCGCCCGCAGATAGGGGACATCACCGATACGGCGCGCCAGACGGAACCGGCTGACGCCCGACAGGATGATGCGATAGCTGCCGTCCGGCCCCTCGCGAAAGGCAACGACCCGTCCGGCGCCACCGGTGCGGTGCAGTTTGCCGTCCTTCCCGACGGGCTGCACCATGCCGATCAGACGGTCCGGCGTGGCGAGCGTGTCTTCCAGCATTTGCACATAGCGCGGCTCGAAAATCTTCAGCGGCAGATGGGCGCGGGGCAGCAGGATCACCCCTTCCAGCGGAAACACCGGAAGGGTTGCGGGCAGATCGCCGGGGTTGAATCGGCGGGGCATAGCGCCCTAGACCAGCACCATAGAGGCAAACTTGCGCCGGCCGGCCTGTGCCGCCTTGTTCTGGGGGCCAAGAGAATCGAACAGGGTCATCAGCTCTTTCTTCGCGGCGCCGTCATTCCAGTCCCGATCCCGTTTGAAGGCCTCCAGCAACTGGTCGATCGCGCCCTCGGCGTCCCCTTCGGCGGCCAGCGCCGTTGCCAGATCCAGACGGGCCTGCTGGTTGTCGGGGTCGGCCTCTACCGCGGCGCGCAGTTCGGCGGTTTCGCCCACCTCTTCGGCGGCTTCGGCCAGCTTCAACTGCGCCAGCGCGGCGGCCAGAACCGGATCGTCGGCCTTGCCCTCGGGGATCATCGACAAGAAGCCCTTGGCGTGTTCCACATCCCCTTGCGCCAGCGCCGTGCGAATGGCCCCCGACAGCGCGGCGAGGTTGGATTCATCCTCTTCCAGAATGGCGGCGAAGGTCTCGGCCGCGTCGGCCAGATCGCCGTCTTCCAGCATTTCCTCGGCCATTTCGATGGCGGTGGCCTGCCCGCCGGGGCCTTGCGCGGCCACGCTGGTCACGAATTCTTTCAGCTTCGAGGCCGGCTGCGCCCCCATAAATCCGTCCACCGGCTTGCCATCCACAAAGGCATAGACCGTCGGGATCGACTGGATCTGCAGCTGCTGGGCAATCTGCTGGTTTTCGTCCACGTTCACCTTGACCATTTTGACGGCCCCGCCGGCGGCCAGTACCTCGGCCTCCAGCGCCGGGCCCAGCGATTTGCACGGGCCGCACCACGGCGCCCAGAAATCGACGATAACCGGAATTTCCTTGGAGGCATCGACAACATCGGTCATGAATGTTGCCTCGGTTGCCTCTATGATCAGATCGTTGGGGGTGTCCTGTTCCATGATATCTCTCCTATGCGCCGCAGCGCGTTGTCCGTTACGCCATATTTGGGGGCAGGCGCGCGGATAATCAAGATGCGCCGAGGGCTGCCGTCAGGGCCGCATGGCGCGCCAGAAAGTCGCGTTTCACCGCCATTGGCGGGCGCAGTTCCAGCCGGATATCGCGCAGGACTTCGGGGCGCGGTGCACCGAACAGGCGGGTTGCCTCGGGCTCGGAAAAACCGGCGATCTGGATGGCCTCCAGCCAGGCGGAAATCCTGTCGGCGCGCTTGATCTGCGCCTTGACCGATTTCGGGACATCGGCCGGAATGCCGAAACGGATATGCACCGCCGCCGCCAGCCGCGCGTCCATCGCCTTGTAGCCCGGCCCCACCGCCGCCTTGACCGGCGAGATCATATCCCCGATCACATATTCCGGCGCATCATGCAGCAAGGCCGCCATGCGCCATTTGACCGGCGCCTTCGGGGCGATCTGCGCAAAAATCCGCTCCACCAGAACCGAATGTTCGGCCACGGAATAGGGGTATTCCCCCCGCGTCTGCCCGTTCCAGCGCGCCACAAAGGCCAGCCCGTGGGCGATGTCCTCTATCTCTATATCCAGCGGCGAGGGGTCCAGCAAATCCAGCCGCCGCCCCGACAACATCCTTTGCCATGCGCGTGCAGGTTTCATAGCTTGATATCCCAGTCATCTTTGAAGCGGCGGGTGTTCGGCATGAAACGGCGGAAATTCCATGCGTGTTCCAGCAACAGAAAAGCATGGGTGCCGATTCTGTCCGCCGGCGCGGGCAGACCTTGCATCCGGTCGAATTCCTGCGGGAAATGCGCCGCGAAAAAATCCCGGTAGCGCTGCAATATCCAGTGCGGGAAGATCCCGTGACGGCTGGACCAGGGTTTCTGGCTGGTGATAAAATGCAAAATGGCCGGCTGGAAATGCACGGCAAAATACAGGGTCTTGCGCCAAAACTGGAAATTCCAGACCAGCGG
>JALWQC010000305.1 GCA_027080755.1 Paracoccaceae bacterium | reverse complement strand
CCGCCTTTTCGATGGCCTCCAGCAAGCGCGCCTGTAGGCCCTCGGGCAGGCTGTCCACATCTTCCAGACACAGGGTGCAAGGCTCGACCGCGGCCATGACCGGCCGGCTGTCATCGGAAAGCGAGGGGCCGAAAAGCCGCGCGGCCAGCTCTTCCTCGCTGGCGGCGGCGCAGTTGACGGCGACGAAAGGGCGCCCCTGACGCGCACCGCAGGCATGGATGGCATGGGCGATCAGGCTTTTGCCGGTGCCGGTTTCGCCGGTGATCATCACATTGCCGTCCGCCTGCGCCAGATCGAGGATATCCTCGCGCAGCTTTTCCACCTCGTCGCTGTTGCCCATCAGTTTGCGCAACAGGATGCTGCCGTCGGACAGTTCGCGCCGCAGCGCGCGGTTGTCCAGAACCAGCCGGCGCTGGTCAATCGCGCGGCGCACCAGATCGGTCAGTTTTTCCGGGTCGAAAGGTTTTTCCACGAAATCCTGCGCCCCGATCCGCATGGCCTCTACCGCCATCTGCACATCGCCGTGGCCGGTCAGCATGATCACCGGCAGCGCCGCATCCAGCGCGTGCAGACGCTTCAACAGCTCCATCCCGTCCATTCCGGGCATGCGGATATCGGACAGGACAATGCCGCGGAAATCGGCACCTATCACCGCAAGGGCGGCATTGGCGGAATCGAAGGTAACGGTTTTGAAACCGGACAATTCCAACCACTGGCTGATGGAATCGCGCATATCCGCTTCGTCGTCAATAATTGCGACTTTCAACTTTTCACTCATATCTATCCTTTCGGCGGGCCCTCTGCCCGCGGGAGTTTCAACTGGAATATAGCCCCGACCGGCGTAGCATTGCGACCGGTCAGGCGCCCGCCCATTTCACTGGCAAATCCGGCCGAGATTGCCAGCCCCAGACCGACCCCCTCGCCGGGCTTTTTGGTGGTCGAGAAGGGCTCGAACAGGCTGTCCACATCCTCTATGCCGTGGCCGTTGTCCTGAATATCGAGGGTTACCATATCCCCGACATCCAGACGGATGACGATTTTCTTGTCCTCCACATCCTTGACCGCATCCAGCGCGTTGCGCAACAGGTTTACGATGATCTGTTCCACACGCACCGCATCGGCGCGCACCGGGGCCGGCGTGTCGGGGATGTGGCGCTCGATACTGACCTGCGTTTGCCCCAGCTGGGGGGACATCATGGTAATGGCGGATTCAATGCAATCGCGCATGTCTATGACTTTGTTGTCATTTTCGCTTTTGCGGGCATGGGCCTTCAACTGGCGTGTGATGGCGCCCATCCGTTCGATCAGGTCGTCGATCCGCTGGAAACTGCTAAGGGCCTCTTCGGGGCGTTTGCGTTGCATCAGCAATTTCGCCCCCGCCAGATAGGTGCGCATGGCGGCAAGCGGCTGGTTCAGCTCATGGCTGACGGCGGCCGACATCTGCCCCAGCGCCGCCAGTTTCGAGGCCTGTTCCAGGCTTTGTTCCGCGGTTTCAAGGTTTTTCTCCGCCATCTGGCGTTGTTCGATTTCCGCCGAAAGCCGCGCGTTCAGGCGCCGCAGCTCATCGGATTCCTGCCGGATGGCCACCGACTGGCGCGCCGTGCGCCGCGATATCAGGTAAAAGGCCAGCGCCGCCAGCAGGCTCAGCCCCATAAGCTCCAGCGCGATTACCGCATTCACCCGCGCCTGCACATTGGCCAGCGAAGCAAAATAGCTGAGCCGCCAGCCGAGGAAGCCGATCTTGGCCTCGCTGACCAGCAGGCGCTGGCCGTCCAGATAGACAAAGGCCTGCGGGCTTTCGCCAAGGCTGCCGCCAAACAGCCGCTGCGCCGGCGTCGGACGATAGGAAGAGGACAGCAATTCATCCAGCGTCATCTGCCGCCAGTCGGTGTTGGAGGCCAGCAGAATATCCCCGGTCGAATCATAGACCACCACCTCGGCCCCGCTGCGCCGCCAGATCTGTTCCTGACGCTGCAGGTCCACCTCTACCACGATTACGCCGATGCTCTGGTTGCCGTCCTCTATTTTGCGGGCATAGAAAAACCCGCCGACCTGCCCGTCGGTTTTCATCGGCTGGAAAACCGTATCGTTTTCGCGCAAGGCCCGCACAAAATAATCCGGCTTTTCCGGCTGGCTGCCCAACAGGCGCCGGTCCGAGGTGGCAACAATGCGCCCGTCCAGATCCAGCAGGCTGATAGAGGCGGCGGCAAGGTCGTTCTTCAGGGTGATCAGCCGCGGGGTAATCAGGGTGTAATCCTCTGATTGCAGCGCGGAAATCAGGCTCTGGTCGCGCGACATCAGCAGTGGCACATAGGCCGCACGCTGCAGCGCCGAGGAAATGGAGGTGGCATAAAGGCCGGCCCTTTCCAGCGACTGTTTGCGCTGTGCCTCGGTGAAACGGTCGGTCAGGAAGCTGTTGGAAAACCACAAAACGGCCAGCGTCAACGCCAGACCGGCCCAGGTAACGATCTGGGTCGGGCGCAGGTGCCAGTTTTCGGGTATTCGGGGCCAAAATGCTTTCATACACAACAGATAGGGCGTCGGTAACATCTGCTCAAGGTTCTTTGATTGGCTATCGGCGGAAATCCGTCATAGTTTCAGGCAACTTAACAAAGGGGATACCATGATCTACCACCGACGCCCGCAGTGGCAGCTGAAAGAAAATACCGTTACGGACGAACATCTGTTTTTGAACCGGCGCCAGATTATAGCCGGCATGGGGGCAGGGGCCGGTCTTGCCCTGCTGGGAAGCGGGGCCAGTGCCGCCATGCAGCCCGAATCCCCCTTCAGCCCGCGCCCCGCGCGCAATCCGGCTTTTGCCGATCCCGCGCGTCCGGTGACACCGGAAAGCATCAACAGCACCTACAACAATTTTTACGAGTTCGGTTCCAGCAAACAAATCGCGCGCGAGGCACAAAAGCTGTCCACGGATGACTGGGTCGTGTCGGTCGAGGGTCTGGTGGACAAGCCGTTCCAGATCGGAATCGAGGATCTGATCAAGCGCACCGGCGTAGAGGAACGCCTCTATCGTCACCGCTGCGTAGAGGCATGGTCCATGGTCGTGCCCTGGATCGGTTTCCCGATGCGCAAACTGGTGGATCTGGCGCGCCCGACCTCGGGGGCGAAATATATCGAATTTGCTACCTTCAAGGACACCAAGGTCGCCAAGGAACAAAAGGCCAGCTGGTATCCCTGGCCCTACACCGAAGGCTACACCATGGCCGAGGCGCAAAACGATCTGGCCTTTATGGTGGTCGGGGCCTATGGCAAGGTGCTGCACAAACAGTTCGGCGCGCCGCTTCGGGTGCATATGCCGTGGAAATACGGCTTCAAGTCGATCAAATCCATTGTCAGGGTGCGCTTTACCGACAAACGCCCCGTCGGGTTCTGGGAAAGCCTGCAAAAACGCGAATACGGTTTCTGGGCCAACGTAAATCCGGCCTTTGACCATCCGCGCTGGTCACAGGCCACCGAACGCCCGCTGGGCTCCGAGGAACGCATCCCCACCCTGCTATACAACGGCTATGCCGAACAGGTGGCCGGTCTGTATAAAAACAACGATCAGGGGCGGGTTAACTGGTTTTAGGGTCAGGCCCCCTAGGGCCGCAGGACCAGTTTTCCGCCTTGCAGGCGCAGCTCTTTCAGGCGGGAAAGATAGCTCATGCCCAGCAAGGCGCCGGGCATGTCGCCCTTGATCACAACGGCCTCCACATTTTTCATGCGGTGGCCGTAAAGGGACAGGCTTTCGAGGCTGGTAAAGGCCGCTTCGACAATGCCGTTGGGGGTTTCCGCACGGCCGGAAAAATCCAGTTTGGCGACGTCTATACCGACGCGGCGGGCATCCTCGTAGGTGAAGGACACGAAATTGGCGCCGGTGTCGATGATAAACAGGGTTTTGACACCGTTTGCCCGTCCTTCAATCCGGAAATTCCCGTCGGCCGAGGGGGCAACGCTCACAAGTCCGACATCGGGCGCGGGGGCGATTTGCGGGGTTCTGGACGGGGTGTCATTCAGAAACGTATTGCGCCCCTGCAGATCCAGCGCCACAGCCGGCGCCGCGCACAGGCAAAGCGCGCCCAAAGCGGCCAGCGTTTTATATTTCAGCCCCTGTTTCATGCGCACAGCCTAGGGCGTAAACCTGTAAACCGCAAGCCACCAGCGCGACCCTCGCGAAATATCAATGGTTTGGGACGCGCCGCACAGGGTGGCCCCCTTTGCAAGCGGCCCGAGCCATTGAGATGAAGCGAGGGACGCGCCCGAAGGGTTTGGCGGATTTCCGCCCCGAGTGCGTTGCAAGGGCTTGAAATAGAACCACTATTCCTGCAGCCTTGCGCCTGCTCGGGACAGAAATCTGCCAAACTGGTGGCTTGTGGTTTACAGGTCTACGCCCTAGCAAAGCGGGGGGATTTTGGCAAATCAGGCGGTGACAAAAGCATTGGTCAGGGACTGGAACAGCTTGCTGCCGTCCTCGCCGCCCAGGGCCGGATCGTTCAGGCGCTCGGGGTGGGGCATCATGCCCAGAACGCGGCGGTTTTGTGACAGAATGCCGGCAATATCGGCGCTGGAGCCGTTGGGATTGTCCACATAGCGAAAGGCAACCCTGTCCTCGCCCTGCAGTCTGGCCAGCAAGTCGTCATCCGCGACATAGTTGCCGTCGTGATGGGCCACGGGAATGGTTGTGACCTCGTCCTTTGTGTAAACGTTGGTAAAGGGGCTGTCGGTGGTTACGGTCTGGACCGCAACATCCTTGCAGACAAATTTCAGGCCCGCATTGCGCATCAGTGCCCCGGGCAGCAGGCCGGCCTCTATCAACACCTGAAAGCCGTTGCAAACCCCCAGCACATGAC
>JALWQC010000304.1 GCA_027080755.1 Paracoccaceae bacterium | reverse complement strand
GCCTTCACCACCGCCCCGGTTTCCCCGCCCGACAACGCATCCAGCGCCCGCCAGTTGGCGGTGACGGCATGCAAATCAATCGTTAAATGTGCTTGTCCCATTACCCGAAATCCTCGCCGCCCTGCTGGTAGGTCTTGGCCAGATTGCCGAAGCGGGTGAACTGGCCCTCGAAGGACAGCTCGATATGGCCGATGGGGCCGTGGCGCTGTTTGCCGATGATGACCTCGGCCTTGCCGTGCAGGGCAGCCATTTCTTCCTGCCAGGCCATCATTTTGTCCTGCTCGTGATCGCCCGGTTTCTCGCGTTCCTTGTAGTATTCTTCGCGATAGACAAACATCACCACATCGGCGTCCTGCTCGATAGAGCCGGATTCGCGCAAATCCGACAGTTGCGGGCGCTTGTCGTCGCGGTTTTCCACCTGACGCGACAGCTGCGACAGGGCAATCACGGGGATGTTCAGTTCCTTGGCGATGGCCTTCAGCCCCTGCGTGATTTCCGAAACCTCGTTTACGCGGCTGTCCTTGGCGCTGGCCGGGCGCACCAGTTGCAGATAGTCCACCATCAGCACATCCAGCCCGTGCTGGCGTTTCAGCCGCCGCGCGCGCGCCGCAAGGGTGGAAATCGGCAAGGCGGGGGTGTCGTCGATAAACAGCGGGCAGGATTCCAGATCCTTGGCGGCCTCGACGAAACGGCGGAATTCTTCCTCGGACATGTCGCCGCGCCGGATCTGTTCCGACGGGATCTCCGCCGCCTCGGACAGGATACGCGCAGCCAGCTGTTCCGAGGACATCTCGAGCGAGTAGAACCCGACCACGCCGCCCTCTACCGCGCCTTCGGTGCCGTCGGGCTTGATGCCCTTTTTGTAGGCCTTGGCGATATTGAAGGCGATGTTGGTCGCCAAAGAGGTCTTCCCCATCGACGGCCGTCCCGCCAGAATCAGCAAATCCGAGGGGTGCAGCCCCCCCAGTTTCTTGTCCATGTCGATCAGGCCGGTGGAAATGCCGGACATCCCCCCCTCGCGCTGATAGGCGGCATTGGCGACATCCACGGCCTCGTGCAGGGCGCGCAGGAAGCTTTGAAAACCGCTGTCAACCTGTCCGGCCTCGCCCAACTGATACAGCCGCTGTTCCGCCTCGACAATCTGGTCCTTCGGCTCGCTTTCCACGTCCACCGCCGCGGCCTTTGTCGCGATTTCCTGCCCGATGGCAATCAGGTCGCGCCGGATTGCCAGATCATAGATTAGCTGCGCGTAATCCTTGGCCGCGAAAATGGAAATAGAGGCCGCCGCCAGCCGCACCAGATAGGCCGGCCCGCCCAGTTCCTTCAGGCCTTCGTCGTCTTCCATGAAGGCCTTGATCGTCACCGGCGAGGCCAGGGCGTTTTTCTGGATCCGGCGTGCGATCACCTCGAAAATCCGGCCATGCACCGGATCATAGAAATGCGCCTCGTTCACAATAGAGGCCACGCGGTCGTAGACCTCGTTATTGACCAGCAGCGCGCCCAGCAGCGCCTGCTCCGCCTCGATATTATGGGGCAGGGCCTGCGCCTCTGCCTCCAGATTCATTTCACTATCCGCCATGAGTCGCTCCTTGATGGTCCGTTATACAACATGCAGGCACTATCCACAGCGTGTTAATTGCGGGGATAACTTTGCAAAATGCCGCAATTGGCAAAATGGTCCGGCGTCGGGTCGGCGGAAGCCGAGGCTGCTATTCCCTTGCTGTCATGGAAATTCTTGAAAATCCCTACACAATATGCAACAATTCACCCTGAACAAAGCCGCCATCGGGCCCTGTTTTTGAGAGCACGCCCTGTGGGGAAGGGCCGTGTGGGATGTTTGTTGCATATGAATATAGTCAAAACGAGGTAACCAAGATGAAGCATAATTTTAAATACGGCCTGATTGCGCTGACGATGTTTCCGACCACGGCCCTGGCGCAGGGCGAGTGGTATGCCGGATTTAATGCAGGGGCCAGTCTGAGTGCATTTTCCGCCGACAATATATTTTTCAATCCGGCGTTGTGTACGACTGATGCCACATACACCTGTTCGTCAATACCTTTGGGCGGGTTTGTCGAAGCATATGCAGGCCGGCAGCTAACCCCGGTTTTCGGGCTTGAGGCCGGTGTCAGCTATCTGGGAAATACGACCAGTGCGGCCTATTCGCAGCCGCTCAGCTCCGGGACCCTGAAGCAAAGCTCGGTCGCTGTTACCCTGAATGCGATCGCCCGTTTCGACGTGGGGAGTGAAAATATAACCCCGTTTGCCAAGGCCGGGGGGGCTTATTGGGCGAGTACCATAGTGTATGATCGTACGCCGGACAGTGCCATTTATACCGACCGGACTGTGACGGAGAACGGTTTCAGCCCGATGGTAGGCATCGGTGCCGAGTTCAAAACTTCTGCAAACACAACCCTGCGGGCCGGTGTCAATCACTACTTCGGCATGGGGACAGCAACTTCGCCCTTTGATGTCGGGAATGTAACGATCACTACCGCGAATGCCAATGTGACGGTTGTGTATGTTGGTGCGGTTCTGGAATTCTAAAGCCATCGCATATAGCTTGTGGATTGCACCGGTTTTTCGGTGCAATTTTTTTTGGTGCGGTATTCAGAAGGCCCGGTATCTGAAAACGGGGGCTGTACGCCGCTGTTTCACAGCCTCAGCTTCGGCCCCAGCCAGCGATAGACCAGAACCGCCCCGACCGTGCCGATGGTGGCCCCCATGATGACATCGGCCAGAAAATGGTTGTTGGTCGCCATGCGGCTGTAACCGGCCAGCGCGGCCAGCGCAAAGGCCGGATAGCGCAGGCGGGGCCACAGGATGGAAAGCGCCGTGGCAAAGGCAAAGGCCGTGGTCGTATGCCCCGAGGGCCAGCTGGCGAATTCCGAGGCAAAGGACAAGGGATCAAACCCGTAGGCCCCTTGCGTTTCAAACATATAGGGCCGCGCCCGCCCGACGATTCCCTTGACGACCAGAATGAATATTCCCGTCGCGGCAACGGATGCGAAAACATAGGTCGCCCCTGCGAAAACCCGCTGCCAGACAGCCCCGCCCCCGCGTTTCATCATGACATAGCCGACCAGCATCAGCGGCAGCACGACCACCGCCATCCAGGTGGAATCCCCCAGAAAGGTGATGCGGTTCCACAGGGCAAGGCGGGTCGGGTCGCTGACGCGGGTCAGGTGATAGACCCGCTCGTCCAGAAAGGCAAAGCTGAGCATGGACAGCGTGAAACCGGCGATCGACAGTTTCAGCAACGGCAGGGTTTTTACGGGATTGTTCATGAAATCTCCAAAAGAAAAGGCCGCGCACAATTTGCACGCGGCCCCCGTTTTTTGCAAGCGTGAAGCGCTAGACTTCCGGCTGGTCGTCTTCTTCGGCCGGTGCGTCGTTGGTTTCCACCAGCGCGTCGTCTTCCGATGCGGCAGCGCCGATATCGTCGAACAGCTCGGCGATCTCGAATTCCGCTTCGGCTTCGGCTTCGGCGGCCAGCTCGGCAATCGACTTGCCCGAGGCCTGCAGCTCGGCTTCTTCAGGCGAACGGGCCACGTTGATAACGATGGTTGCCGACACTTCCGGGTGCAGAACCACGGTCATGTTGTGCAGCCCCAGTTCCTTGACCGGTTTGTCCAGAACGACCTGCTTGCGATCGATCGTGAACCCTTCGGCGGTGGCCACTTCGGCGGCATCGCGGTTGGTGACGGAACCGTAAAGCGAACCGGAATCCGAGGCGGAGCGAATCACAACGAACTGCTGTCCGTCGAGCTTCTCTGCCAGGGCTTCGGCCTCTTTCTTGGTTTCAAGGTTGTGGGCTTCCAGCTGGGCGCGCTGCGCCTCGAACTGTGCCAGATTGGCCTTGGTTGCGCGCAGCGCCTTGCCCTGGGGCATCAGGTAGTTGCGTGCGAACCCGGGTTTGACGTTAACCACGTCCCCCATCTGGCCCAGCTTGGCCACGCGTTCAAGAAGAACTACTTCCATGGGTCTCTCCTTACTTCACAGCGTAGGGCAGCAGGGCGAGGAAACGGGCGCGTTTGATGGCACGGGCCAGCTCGCGTTGTTTCTTCGCGGATACCGCGGTGATACGGGACGGAACGATCTTGCCGCGCTCGGAAATGTAGCGCTGCAGCAGTTTCACGTCTTTATAGTCGATTTTCGGGGCATTGTCGCCCGAGAAAGGACAGGTCTTGCGACGGCGGAAAAACGGTTTGTTTGCCATTGTTTAAGGTCCTTTCTTAATCGCGGCGGGGACGGCGCGGGCGCTCGTCACGGCTGTTTTTGGCTTGCACGACGGCCGAGGGGCCTTCTTCGTGTTCGTCAACGCGGATGGTCATGATGCGCATCACGTCGTCATGCAGACGCATCAGACGTTCCATTTCCTGCACAGCGGCAGAGGGCGCGTCGGATTTCATAAAGGCATAGTGGCCCTTACGGTTCTTGTTGATCTTGTAGGCCATCGTTTTGAGGCCCCAGTATTCCGTGTCAACGACCTTGCCGCCGTTGTCGGAAAGGATAGCGCCGAAGTGCTCGATCAGGCCTTCGGCTTGGGCGTTGGAAAGATCCTGACGCGCAATAAATACGTGCTCGTAGAGCGCCATATTGTTCACCTTTGTCTAGACGTGCTTCAAAATGCGGGAGGCTAACCTCCGATTCCCGCATACGAGAGGCCACGCGTTGAATGGTTCTCGGAGGAATGCGCCTTATACCGCGCCGCGCGGGGATTGCAAGGGCTTAGGGTCAGGACCTGTTAATTTCACGCTCACAGTCAGGCGGATTTGTTTTCTGAACAGGCGCAAGGCTGCAGGAATAGCGGCGCTATTTCAAGGCGTTGCAACGCATTCAGAGGGCAAATCCGCCTGACCCGAAGGGCGGTGCAGGCGCTTCATCT
>JALWQC010000303.1 GCA_027080755.1 Paracoccaceae bacterium | reverse complement strand
GCCCCAGACCATGCACCCCGATCAGGGCGGCGGACTGTATCAGCGGCGTGTCGATCCAGCCTTGCGCGATCAGCCCCCAGGCAAAGCCGGTGAAAATATAGGAGCGCACCAGTTCCGCCAGCATCCACAGGCCGGCAAAGCCCGCGATGCTGCCGCGCCGCGCCAGCCCGAAGGCCAGCGCCCAGAACAGCGCCAGCCCCGCGGCCATGAAGAACAGCGCGAAAGGCGCCATCCAGCCCTGCGTGCGGGCCTCTACCATGAAAGGTTCGACCAGCCATGACAGGGTCAGCCCGAAATAGGCCAGCCCCGCCATCCAGCCCAGCAAGGCCGCGCGGCGTTTGTCCGGCGCGCCGCGATGCAGCCGGAACAGCACCGGAATAGCCAGAAAATAGGCCGGCGGAAAGGACCACGGCACCTGCACCGTTGCCAGCAGGGCGCCGGCGGCAAAGGCCAGCAACAGTTGCCGCCAGCCGCGCAAAGCCCCGATTTTTTCCGCCAGTCCCACCCTATCCGGCCGATCCGGTGCGCGCCGCCTTCAGGCGCAGACGCAGGCGTTTGATGCGGCGGGGGTCGGCGTCTATGACCTCGAATTCATTGCCCTGGGGGTCGCGGATACATTCCCCGCGCGACGGCACGCGCCCCGACAGCATAAAGACCAGCCCGCCGAGGGTCTCGACATCCTCGTCCAGATCGTCGGGCAGAAGATCCACGCCGGTTTCCGCCTCGAAGTCCTCCAGCGGGGTGTTGGCCTGCGCCAGATAGACAGAGGGGGATTCCTCGGACCAGAGGCGCGTTTCCTCTTCGTCGTGTTCATCGGCAATCTCGCCTACGATCTGTTCGATCAGATCCTCGATCGTGACCAGCCCGTCAACACCGCCGTATTCGTCGATCACCAGCGCCATATGGATGCGCTGGCTTTGCATTTTCTGCAACAGGGCGCCGATGGGCATGGAGGGCGGAACATACAGCAACGGCCGCAGCTCTGCCCGCAAATCGAAGCCTCTCTGCGCCCCGAACCCGAAGTTGAGCGCAATATCCTTCAGATGCACCAGCCCGACCGGATTATCGAGGGTTTCGTCATAAACCGGCAGGCGACTGTAGCTGGAGGTGCGAAAGGCGGTAACCACCTCGTCCAGCGTGGCGTCGTCGGGCACGGCCACGATGTTGGCAATCGGCACGGCGACATCGTCAACCCGCAGGTCGTTCATGTTGCGGACATTGACCAGCATTTCGCGGGTGTCGGCGCTGGTGCCGGCTTCCTGTTGCGGGGTGTCCGGCGCGTTGGCAGGGGCGGGACTGCGGAACAGTCTGGCCCATATACCGGGTTTTTCTGTCGGGGGGGTGTCCGGCTGCGCGTCCTGCGCCGTCGCGGAATGGCCGTCGTTTGTGTCGCCCATGGCTCCTTCAATTCCATAATCGGGCGCCTTGCTGCGCCCGCGTTGCTAATATGGGGCCTTGATGCCCATGCTGGCAAGGGCTTTGACCTCCAACCCTTCCATCACATTCGCCTGAACGTCGTTCTGGTGGTCATAACCCAGCAGATGCAGGGTGCCGTGGATGATCAGATGCGTGATATGGTCCGCGGCGGGAATACCCTTTTCCGCCGCCTCGCGCAGGCAGGTTTCATAGGCAATGGCAATGTCGCCCAGGCTTTCCTCCATCCCCCCTGCGGCCGGCGGCAAGGGTGGCCGGCCGCTATCATCCGGTGCCAGATCGAAAGCGGGCCAGGACAGCACATTGGTCGGGGCCGGTTTGCCACGGAATTCGGCGTTCAGCACGGCGATGCGGGCATCATCGCAGCCCAGCACGCAAACCTCGTATTCCGGCGCGACTCCGGCGGCTGTCAGGGCCGCATGCACGGCCGGTTGCGACAGGGCCTCCAGACCGGCAGCCTTCCAGCGCGGATCCTCCAGCAGGACATCGGCCAGCGGGTCCATCAGGGCTGCCCGTCGGATTCATAGGCGCGGATAATGCGGGCCACCAGCGGGTGACGCACCACATCGGCGGCGGTGAAACGGGTAAAGCCGACGCCCTCGACGTTGCGCAGCACGCGCTCGGCCTCTACCAGACCCGAGAGGGTGCCGCGCGGTAGGTCGATTTGCGTGGTGTCGCCGGTGATGGCCATGCGGCTGCCCTCGCCCAGACGGGTCAGGAACATTTTCATCTGCATGGTGGTGGCGTTCTGCGCCTCGTCCAGAACGACAAAGGCGTTGGACAGGGTGCGCCCGCGCATGAAGGCCAGCGGCGCGATTTCGATCTGCTTTTCCTCTATCAGCTTGGCCACCTGTTTTGCCGGCAGGAAATCGTTCAGCGCATCGTACAGCGGCTGCATATAGGGATCGACCTTTTCCTTCATGTCGCCGGGCAGAAAGCCCAGCCGCTCGCCGGCCTCTACGGCGGGGCGGGTCAGGATGATACGGTCCACATGCCCCTCGATAAAGCTGGACACGGCGGCGGCGACGGCCAGATAGGTTTTGCCGGTTCCCGCAGGCCCCAGCCCGAACACCAGTTCGTTCGAGAACAGCGATTTCACATAGGCTTTTTGCACCAGACTGCGCGGTTCAACCACCTTTTTGCGGGTGCGGATTTCTATTTTGTCGCCGTGGAACATTTCTATTTGCGCGCTGTCGCCGGCCTCGCTACTGGTTTCGAACAGCTCGCCGGGCATGCGGATCAGGGCGTCTATATCGCCGTTGCTCAGGGGCTTGCCCTGTTCCAGACGGGCATACATGCCGCGCAGGATTGCCTCGGCGTGGCGGCGGCCGTCGGGGTCGCCGGTGATGCGCAGCCGGTTGCCAATGCGCGAGATCGCAACATCCGCCGCCGCTTCGATTTTCGCAAGATTGGCGTCAAGCTCGCCGCAAAGGTCGATCAGAAGCCGGTTATCCGGAAATTCGAGGCCCGTCGTATCCGGTTCCCCGGACAGATCCGCCCCGCCAAGTTCGCTCAAAGCCAAATGCGCGCCACCCTGCAAAAGTTCCATTCACCCCATCGTGCCGCAACCGGCCAGCAGGGGCAAGGGGAAATCCCCGGCGTTATCCGGCCGAGCCGAACAGCGAGCGCCGGAAATTGATGGTGGAATAGGGCACAGCCCCCGGGCGGCAGACGGGCTTGCCGTCCGGTCCGAAACGCGGAGTCAGATAGCCTTCCAGCCCGTCGTCGATAATCCAGTGGTCGCAACCGTCGCCATCCACCCAGATCCCCGCGTTCATACCGGTCAGGGAATCATCGTCAATGCCGCTGTCCCGGTTCGAAGGGCCACCCAGCCCGCAGGCGGCAAGCGTAAAGGCGGCGAGTGCAAGCGATGCAATACGGAAATTCATGCCAGTCATATCGGCCCCCTATTCGCAGATAATTTCGACACGACGGTTGCGGCGGCGCCCGTCCTCTGTGTCGTTGGAGGCCACGGGCCGCATTTCCCCGAAACTTTCGACCTGCGTCATCGCGCCAAGCTGCTGCGCAATACCGGCAACAGCCTGTGCCCGCGCCCGTGCCAGATCGAAATTATACAGGGCGGAACCGCGACTGTCGGTGTGGCCGTTGATAATAAAGGCCGTCGTCCCGTCCGCCATTTCCTTCGCGAAATAGGATTTCAGCCGGTCAATGGCATCCTGCGTCAGCTCGGCCTTGCCGGTGTCGAACAGGACATCGCCGGGGAATTCCATGCAAATATTGGTGGGGCGCCCGCAGATGGGTTTGCCGTCGCGATCAAGATGGGGGGACATCATCCCCTCGGTCCCCAGATCAAGCACCCAGTGTTCGCAGCCATCCGGATCCACCCAGATCGCCGCCAGATAACTGCCCGTGTCCTCAGCTTGCGCCGCAAAGGGTGACAACATGCCACCGAGACTGATCAAAGCAGCCCAGAACAAATACTTCATGTTACATTTCCTGACTCGTGTAGGTTCCGATCATAATCGCCGGATTGCGCGTAATATACGGGAAAATCCGTATATAGTAAACAATTCCCTGCAAAATCGGCCGGTTGTGGCGAAAATGTGACGTATTTGCCTACAAAAGCACGCCGGAAAGCGAGTTCCGCTCCGCTGCCACAATCCGCACTTGCCGTATCTTTCCGGCGTCGCCGGCATCCGCCAGACAATGCACCGCCTGCAGATAGGGGGATTTTCCGACCATCTGCCCCGTTTCCCGTCCGGGTTTTTCCAGCAGAACCGGCAGGGTTTTCCCGACCATGGAGTCCTGAAATTCTGCCTGATGGCGTGTCAGCAGGGCCTGTAGCCGCGCCAGCCGTTCCGATTTCACATCCTCGTCCACATGCGCGCGATCTGCCGCCGGTGTTCCCGGGCGCGCGGAATATTTGAAGCTGAACGCCTGCCCGTAGCGCACGGCCTCGCACAGGTCGAGCGTGGCCTGGAAATCGCTTTCCTCCTCGCCCGGGAAGCCGACGATAAAGTCCCCCGACAGGGCGATATCGGGGCGGGCGGCGCGGATGCGGTCCAGCAGGCGCAGGTATTCCTCGGCCGTGTGGTGGCGGTTCATGGCCTTCAGGATCTTGTCGGATCCCGACTGCACCGGCAGATGCAGATAGGGCATCAGCTTGTCCACCTCGCCAAAGGCTTCGATCAGGTCATCGCCCATGTCGTTGGGGTGCGAGGTAGTGAAGCGGATCCGCTCCAGCCCGTCGATTTTGGCCATCTCGCGGATCAGGCGCGCCAGCGTCCAGCCGTCGGCCTCGTAAGCATTCACATTCTGGCCCAGCAGGGTAACCTCTACCACGCCGCGATCCACCAGATCGCGGGCCTCGTCCAGCAGGCGGGCGGGGGGGCGCGAGACCTCGGCGCCGCGGGTATAGGGGACCACGCAGAAGGCGCAGAACTTGTCGCATCCCTCCTGCACTGTCAGAAAGGCCGAGGGCGCGCGCCGTGCTTTCGGGCCGCGCGGCAGGTGGTC
>JALWQC010000302.1 GCA_027080755.1 Paracoccaceae bacterium | reverse complement strand
ATGTGAATGTATTTCAGGAATTGGCGTTATATATCCGCCGGTTGCTGATTATGCCCTTTCAGGGGGTGCAGCGGCGCTGGCGCACGCGAAAGCTGTTGCGCAGCGGGGCGATCTATCATCTGGTGCTGCTGCAGCTTAGCCACGACGCTTCCCTGCGCAGCCATTCCGATTTCGATTCTGTCGGCGATTTTATCGATATGGTGGTGACGGATTTTGCCAAAGGTGCGCCCAAACACCACATCCTTGCTTTCAAGGCCCACCCGTTCGAGGATTACCGCGAGCCGATCCCGCAACTGGTGCGTCGCGCCGCCCGTCGCAACGGGGTTCCGGCGCGGGTCCGCTATATCCCCGGGGGCAAGCTGGGGCCGCTGCTGGACGGGGCCAACAGCGCGATTACGGTCAATTCCACCGCCGCGCAGCAGGCGCTTTGGCGTGGATTGCCGGTGCGGGCCTTCGGGCGCTCCGTTTTTGCCAAGCCCGAGTTCACCTCTGTCCGCCCTTTGCCGGAATTTTTCGCCAACCCGGACATTCCCGACACCAACGCCTATAAAACCTATCGCCAGTTTTTGCTGGAAACCTCGCAGATTTCCGGCGGATTCTACACGCAGGCCGGCCGATCGGAGCTGTTGCGCCGTGTCGTCGATCTGGTGCTAAGCCCCGAGGATGCCTATGCCCGCATCCTGCAACCTCCCGTTTCCGGCGCCAAAGTGATCCCCTTGCGGCGGGTGCCGGATTAGGGACTGGTTTCACAAGGGAGGCTTTGCTAACCTTCCACGAAATCGCAAAGAGATTCCCTTGAGGGCTGAAACAGATATGCAGAATGTAGTTGCCATTGGCCGCCGTATGGCGCTTGTCCTTTTTGCGGGCGGCGTTCTGATGTCTTGCAGCCTGCCGGCCTCGGGCCCGAGCGAACGCGAAATCCGGGCCAGTGCCATCGAAAACGGCGGGGATGTGCATATCGTTACCGTCACGGACCGGATTGCCGATGCCGCCGCCCGTTCGCAGGCGCTGGGCTTCAGTCGGGAATTTATAAGCGCCGGTTCCGCCTCGGTCGACCGGATCAATCCGGGCGATGTGCTGACGATCACCGTTTGGGAAAACGTCGATAACGGGATTTTTGCTGTGAACGGCAAGAAGGTCACGGCGCTTGAAGGGGTGCAGGTGGATGGCCTTGGCAATATTTTTGTGCCTTACGCGGGGACGGTGCGGGCCTCGGGGCGGACACCGGCGCAGTTGCGCGCCAAGCTGACAGAGCTGTTGTCCGCGCAAACGCCTGACCCGCAAATAGAGGTGCGCCGCAAGGCCGGAAACGGCGCCACGGTGACCATTCTGGGGACCGTCGGGCAGCAGGGGATCTTCAACATAGAGGCCCCGACCCGCCATCTGGCCGGTATGCTGGCCGCGGCCGGCGGGGTGACAAAGGACCCCGGCGTGGTCAAGATTACCGTGCGTCGCGGTAATCAGACCGGCGCGATCTGGATGCAGGACCTGATCGACAATCCGGCCAACGATATCGCCCTGAAGGCCGGCGACCAGATCACGCTGGAACAGGACGAACGCTATTTTGTTTCCATGGGCACGACCTCGCAGCGGCGGGTGAAATTCGAAACCCATAACCCCAGCGTGATAGAGGCCCTTGCCTCGATCGGCGGGTTGCGCAGCGGGCAGTCCAACCCCAAGGGCATTTTCATTTTCCGCACGGAACCGCCCGCCATCGCCAACCGGGTTCTGGAGCGCAACGATATAACGACACCGCAGCGCTTTGCCTATGTCATTGATATGACACAACCATCCAGCATATTTATCGCCAAGAAGTTCCTGATTCTGGACGAGGACACGATCTACACGACCGAGGCGCCCTATGTGAAATGGCGTAACCTGATCGGGGTTCTGATTGGCTCTATCAACACGGTTTCCGCGCTGGATACGGCGATCAGCAGTGTGGTCGGCTCTCCTTGAGCAAAAGACCGCAGCTTGTTGCCAGCCCGTCGCGCGGATTGCTGTTCTGGCCGGCGTTGCGACGGGTTGTGCGGGCGGCGGGATACCGGCCGGTTCCGATGGTTTCGGGCCTGCCGCTGGCCGTCTGGGGGCGGTTGCCGGCCTCGCGCAAGCAGGTTTCGCGTGCGAAACCGTCCCGTAAGGTCCTGACATTCGAGGATAGTTTCCTGCGCTCCGTCTTGCCCGGCACCGGCAGCCCGCCAATCGGGATCACCATTGACGACATGGGCGTGCATTTCGATGCCGCGCGCCCGTCGCGTCTGGAAACCCTGCTGAAAACCGCCACAGAGGACGGGGAAACGCTGCGCCGTGCGGCTTCGGGGTGGGCCTTTTTGCGCCATTACGGGCTGTCGAAATACAATCCGGTTCCCCGTGGCACCGGCCCCGGTTTGCCGGCGGGCTATATTCTGGTGCTGGATCAGGTGGCGGGGGATGCCTCTATTGCCGGAAGCGGGGCGGATGCGGCGCGGTTTTCGGAAATGTTGCAGGCGGCGATTGCGGAAAACCCGGGTAAAACCATCGTGCTGCGCACCCATCCGGCCACAAAGGACGGCCGGAAATCGGGCCATTTTGCCGATGTCGATCACCCGCAGGTCCTGAAGCTGGACACCCCCTATAACCCGCACGACCTGCTGGAGGGCGCGGCGCGGGTTTATTGCGTTTCCTCGCAAATGGGGTTCGAGGCGATCATGGCCGGCCATATTCCGGTTGTTTTCGCCATGCCGTTTTACGCCGGCTGGGGGTTGAGCGAGGATCGGCATATGGCGGCGCAAACACTGGCCCGACGCGGGCGACAGCTAAGCGCGGAGCAGATGTTTGCCACCGTCATGTTCGACTATTCCTTCTGGTATGACCGCACGACCGGCCGCGCCTGCACCTTTGAAGAAGCCGCCCAACACCTGCTGGCCGAGGCCCGCCACCACTGGGACGGCCTGCGGCCGGCTTTTGTGGCCGGTATGCACATGTGGAAACGCGGGATTGTCGGGGCCTTTCTGGACGGCGCGGGCCACGCACCGGTGTTTTACCCCGATGCAGGCGATTGCGTGAAGGCCGCAGAAAAACAGGGCGGGCAGGTGGTTGTCTGGGCCGGTCGCGCGCCCGAGGGGCTGGAGCAGGCCTGCAAGGCTGCGGCGGTTCCCCTGCTGCGGATGGAGGACGGCTTTTTACGCTCTGCCGGATTGGGGGCGGAACTGACTCCGGCGGTGTCTTTGGTGCTGGACGATCTGGGGATTTACTATGACCCGCGCCACGAAAGCCGGCTGGAACGCCTGA
The DNA here is from genome assembly GCA_027080755.1 of Paracoccaceae bacterium. GTDB lineage: Bacteria > Pseudomonadota > Alphaproteobacteria > Rhodobacterales > Rhodobacteraceae > NORP23. The sequence continues at coordinate 1,643 of JALWQC010000302.1, read as the reverse complement.
TCGCCGCCAGTCCGGAGCTGCCGGAATTTGCCCTTTCGCGGGCGCGGGCCTTGCGCGAGAGGATTCTGGAAACCGGGGTCAGCAAATACAATCTGGCCGGCGCGGGGGCTTTGCCGGAATTGCCCGACGACAGGGAAATCATCCTGATTCCCGGGCAGGTAGAGGACGACGCCTCCATCCGCACCGGCGCAGGGGATATTTGCACCAATGCGGGGCTGATCCGGGCCGTGCGGGACGAAAACCCCGGGGCGTTTCTGATCTACAAACCCCACCCCGATGTGGTCGCGGGCTTGCGGCAAGGGGCCGTTCCCGACGATCTGGTGGCGCAGCATTGCGACCTGCTGGCGACGCAGAATATCGACGCTCTGCTGCGGGCCTGCGACCGCGTGGCCACCATGACCTCGCTCACCGGATTCGAGGGGCTGCTGCGCGGCAAACCCGTCACCTGCTATGGCCGGCCGTTTTATGCCGGCTGGGGGCTGACGCAGGACCGTGGCGAATCCTGCGGGCGCCGCCGCGGCGGGGTTACGATCGAGGGGCTGGTGCATGCGGCGCTGGTGGATTACCCGCGCTACATGGACCCGCTAAGCGGCCTGCCCTGCCGCCCCGAGCTGATCGTGCAAAGGCTGGCCGCCGGGCAGACAAAACCCGCGCCCGGGCTGCGGCTTCTGGCGAAATTGCAGGGGGCGTTTGCCGGTTACGCCTTTATCTGGCGGCGGGGGTCCAGAGGGTCATAATATCCGCACCCACCTGCGTATGGCTTTGCAGGGTGAAACGCGGGGCCTGTGCCAGATGCTCCACGCCAAGGGGGCCAAAGACGTTCCAGCCGTCCGCGCCAAGCAGCTTTCCGGCGGAAAAAACCACCAGCCGGTCCACCAGATCCCCCTTGACCAGCGAGGCCGCCAGCCGCCCCCCGCCCTCGCACAACACACGGGTTATGCCCGCCTGCGCCAGCTTTGCGGCAACGTCGGGCAGGTCCAGCTCGCCGCTGGGGGTATGGGTGACCGCGAACAGGCGGGCGCCGGCGTCCTGCCAGGCGGTGATGCGGGCGCGGTCCAGTCCGGCGCGGTGGAAAATCCACAACGGTACATCCCGCGCCGTTTTTGCCAGCCGCGAGGTCAGCGCCAGCGACAGCCCCCCGTCCAGCACCACGCGCACGGGGTTATCCGCCGCCAGCCCCAGATCGCGCACGTCCAGCATGGGATCATCGGCGCGCGCCGTGCCGGCCCCGATCATCACCGCATCATGGGTGGCGCGCAGCATATGCACCCGGCGCCGCGCCGCGGGACCGGTGATCCAGCGGCTTTCGCCCTGTGCGGTGGCAATGGCCCCGTCCAGCGTTGCCGCCATTTTCAGGGTAAACAACGGCCGCCCGATGGTGCGGTTCAACAGGAAACCGCGGTTCAGCTCGCTGGCGTCCTGCATCAGGATGTTTCGGGTTACTTCGATGCCGGCCTCTTGCAGCAGGGCGTAGCCTTTGCCGGAAACACGCGGATCGGGATCCTCCAGCGCGCCGACGACACGGGCGACGCCGGCCTTGACCAGCGCCAGCGCGCAGGGCGGGGTTTTGCCGTGATGGGCGCAGGGTTCCAGCGTGACATAGGCCGTGGCCCCCGCCGCCTGTGTGCCGGCCTGTTGTAGGG
>JALWQC010000301.1 GCA_027080755.1 Paracoccaceae bacterium | reverse complement strand
CTTGAACAAGCTATTGACGAATTGTCGGAAAAGGAGGTGTCCTGATGGCCGGCCTGTATTCCACCGTTATCCTTTTGCGCCTGAAAGAGCTGTTTCGCCTGCCGGCCTACTGGCTGCCGACCTTGCTGTTTCCGGCCATGCTGTTTGCCATGTTCGGCGTGGGGGGCAGCGGGCTGCGGGCGAATTATGCCATGGCCTCTTTTACCATCTACGCGGTGATCGGCGTGGCGTTTTTCCAGTTCGGGGTCTCTATTGCGCAGGACCGGGCAACGCAGTGGGAACGCTATCGCCGCACCCTGCCCGGGGCCGGCGGCCCGCAGATCGTCGCGCAACTGTCGGCGGCGCTGGTGTTCAGCCTGCTGTCGGCCTTGCTGGTGATCGCGATAGGCTATGCCATGTCCGAGCCGTCCCTGAACGCCGCCACCCTTGCCAAGCTGCTGTTCGCCGCCGTCTGCGTGGCAATCCCCTTCACTCTGCTGGGGGTTATGCTGGGCTACTGGACGACGGCCAAATCCGCGGTCGGTATCGCCAATATGCTGTATCTGCCGCTGGCCTATGTGGGGGGATTGTGGATGCCGCCGGCGGCGCTGCCCGATATCGTTGCGAAAATATCCCCCTATACCCCGACACGCCACGCGGGCGAGATCGTCTGGGCCATCGCCGGCGGGCGGGCGGTTCCGCGCGAAAGCATCCTGTGGCTGGCCGGATACGGGGTTCTGTTCGCGGTTATAGCCTATCTGGGATATCGACGGGACGAGAAGCGGCGCTACGCATAATTGCACGGCCCCCGCGCCGTCCTTGTTTTATAATGAATCATGCCCTGCCCGCAGGTGCCGTTACGGGCTTGCGGACAGGGCATGTTTCAGGTTTCAAAAGAACCGTTTCAGCCCAGCGGGTCGGGGCCGAAACGGTTGTCGCCCGGTGTGCCTTTGCTGGCAAACCAGACGAGCAGGATGATAAAGCCGATAAACGGGATCATGACGATCAGCACCCACCAGCCGGATTTGTCCAGATCATGCAGGCGACGCACGGCCACGGCCAAGCCCGGCAGCAGGGTGGCCAGATAGAATAGGCCGCCGATAACGCCCATGCTGTATTCGAAAGCCATATCCCCCGCCATCATGGTCGATGTGCCGAAAATTGCGGTATCCAGCCAGCCGGCGATGGCATTGCCGACAATCAGGAAGACCGCAAACCACCAGTATTCGGAGCGCGGCGCTCGGCCGGAAAAGTCTATATATTTGTTAAAGCAGGTTTTGACTGCGTCCATAAAGTTCATAATTACCCTCGTGAATTGTTGTTAATTGTGGCGCATTCATGCCTTGATCGCCGGATTCGGTCAAGAATTATCAACATTTTCCCACGGCGGCGGGCCGAAAGGGTTGACCTCGGGGTCGCTTTTCTTGGTTAACCAGTACAGCCAGACAAGCGCGGTGGCGATAGCCCCGACAGTTGTCAGCAGCATAATCCCGCCCATAGCGATGTTTGACCCCGTAAGCGTGTCGGTGGCCGTGAACAATATGGCCGCGAGGGCAATCACCCCCAGCAGGATCAGGCCCATCCACAGTTGCCACCAGCCGGATTTGTTGATGTCATGCAGGCGTCGCGTGGTTACGGTGATGCCCGGGATAAAGGTGATCAGGGTAAAGGTGCTGTTCAGGGCGCCGCTTGTGCTGATGTCACCGGCGACAAGAGAATCCAGAAACGCCGTGATAAATCCGCCGATAAACAGGAACAGCTGGAACCACCAGTATTCCGACCGGCTGGCGCGCCCCGATACGGTGATATATTTGTTAAAACATGTGGAAACGGATTGTTTGAATGTCATAATGCCCTCGGAACCGAACGTTTCCACTCTGGCCGAGGGCGGGGAAACAATCAATCCCCGTCTATTTTTTCCCGATCTTCGGTTCCGTCCCGTTCAGCAGCCGCCTGATATTGGCCCCGTGGCGAATCCAGACCAGCGCCCCCAGCAGCACGCCCAGCCAGACCGCCGCCGGCATCCCGAACAGATACAGCCAGACCGGAGTCGCCGCCGCTGCCACCAGCGCCGACAGCGAGGATATGCGAAACACCAGCGCCGTTGCCAGCCACGTCAGGCAGGCGGCCAGCCCGACCCAAAAGTCGAGCGCCAGCATGATACCCAGAAACACGGCCACGCCCTTGCCGCCGCGAAATTTCAGATAGATCGGAAACAGATGCCCCAGAAACGCCCCCAGCGCCGCCACCTGCGCCGCATCCTCGCCAAACCACCAGCGCGCCAGCAGCACGGCGACTGCCCCCTTGCCCGCATCCAGCACCAGCGTCGCCAGCGCCGCCTTTTTCGATCCGGTGCGCAACACATTGGTCGCCCCGATATTGCCCGAGCCGATCTCGCGCAGGTTGCCCAGCCCCATCAGCCGCGCAATCACCATGCCGAAAGGCACCGAGCCCAGCAGATACGCCACCGCAAAAATGCCTAGCAGCCACGGCCACTGGTTCTCGAATGCGGGCTGCGCGCCCCAGAAACGCAAAAAATCGGGTAGCATGTTTACCTTTCATACACCTGTTCGCCGGATACGAACGTGCGCAGAACCTTACCCTGCATCCGCCGCCCGTCAAAGGGGGTGTTTTTCGATTTCGACAATAATGTAAAACGGTCCATGATAAAGGGCGCGTCCGCGTCAAACAGCACCAGATCGGCGGCGGCGCCAACGGCCATGCGGCCGGATTCCAGCCCCAGCAGGCGGGCAGGGTTCAGGCTGATGGCGCGCCACAGGGTCGGCAGGTCCATATAGCCCCCGTGTACCAGTTGCAGCAGGGCCGGCAGCATGGTTTGCAGGCCGACGGCGCCGCTCGCGGCCTCTTCAAAGGGCAGGCGCTTGGATTCCTCGTCCTGCGGGGTGTGCATCGAGCTGATGATGTCGATCAGGCCGGAGGCGACCGCGTTGACCACGGCGATGCGGTCATCCTCGGGGCGCAGGGGCGGTTTTACCTTGAAGAAAGTGCGGTAATCCTCGATGTCGAATTCGTTCAGCGTCAGGTGGTGGATCGAGACACCGGCCGTAATATCCAGCCCCGCCGCCTTGGCCCGTTCCAGCACCGGCAGCGCGGCGCGGCAGGTGATCTGGTCGGCGTGATAGCGCGCGCCGGTCGCCTCTACCAGCGCCACGTCGCGTTCCAGCTGCATGCGTTCGGCCAGCGGGGAAACCGCCGGCAGCCCCAGCTTTGTCGCCAGCGGGCCGGCGGTCACACAGGCCCCTTGCGACAGCTCGGGCTGTTGCACATGCCCGATCACCAGCGCCCCGCTCGCCCCCGCATAGGTCAGGATCCGTTGCAGGGTTTTGGGGTTGGCCACGGGGCGGTCCGCATCGCTGAAGGCCACCGCACCGGCGTCCTGCAAAAAACCGATCTCGGCCATCTCGGCCCCCGCGCGCCCCTTGGTCAGCGCCGCCATCGGCAAGACATTGACCGGCGAGATTTCCCGCGCCCGCCGGATAAAGAAATCCAGCATCTCGGGAGTGTCGATCGCCGGCGTTGTGTCGGGGCGCGTTACCATCGTGGTCACCCCGCCCGCCGCCGCCGCCAGTCCGGCGGTGCGGAAACTTTCCTTGTGGCGCTCGCCCGGCTCGCCGATTTTTACCCCGATGTCGATAATCCCGGGCGCAAGATATTTTCCCCCGCAATCGATCCCCGCCACATCGGGCGGCAGAATTTCCGCAATCCGGCCGCTTTCAAGGCGCAGCGCGCCAAGGGTTTCGGTTCCGGCTTCGGGGTCGATCAGGCGGGCGTTGGTCAGGATGGTCATCGCGCGCCCTCCCGCAAATTCCGCGCCAGCAAATCCATCACCGCCATGCGCACCGCCACCCCCATTTCCACCTGCTCCTGAATGACCGAGCGGTTGATGTCGTCGGCCAGCGTGCCGTCAATTTCCACGCCGCGGTTCATCGGGCCGGGGTGCATGACAATAGCGTCGGGCTTTGCCGCCTTCAGCTTTTGCGCATCCAGCCCCCAACGGTGGTAATATTCCCGTTCCGAGGGGATAAACCCCCCGTCCATCCGTTCCTTTTGCAGCCGCAGCATCATCACCACATCGGCCCCCTCCAGCCCCTTGGCCATATTGTCCGTGACCTCCACGCCCAGCTTGTCCACACCCGGGGGCATCAGGGTTTTCGGTCCCACCAGCCGCACGCGGTTTTCCATTGTGCCCAGCAGGAACATGTTCGATCTGGCCACGCGGGAATGGGCAATATCGCCGCAAATCGCGATGGTCAGCCGGTGCAGCCGCCCCTTCGATCGCCGGATGGTCAGCGCATCCAGCAAGGCCTGCGTCGGGTGTTCGTGGCGCCCGTCGCCCGCATTCAGCACCGCGCAGTTAACCTTTTCCGACAGCAGCTTCACCGCGCCCGAATGGGGGTGGCGCACCACCAGCAAATCGGGGTGCATGGCATTCAGTGTCAGCGCGGTATCAATCAGGGTTTCCCCCTTTTTGATCGAACTGGCCTGCATCGCCATATTCATCACATCGGCGCCCAGACGCTTGCCCGCGATCTCGAAACTGGCCTGCGTGCGGGTGGAGTTTTCAAAAAACATGTTGATCTGCGTCAGCCCGTCCAGGGCATCGGAACGCTTGTTTTGCTGGCGATTCTGGGTGGCATAGCGTTCTGCAAGGTCCAGAACGGCCAGGATATCCTGCTGCGAAAGCTGCTCGATTCCCAGCAGATGGCGATGGGCAAACACGGTCGGAGGCTCCTGTCGTTTGTTTGGGGGGTTATAACAGGGATTTGCGGTGGAACAAGCGCGTAGAAGGGGGTAGGGTGAGGGCATGACTGTCTCGCCCGAAGAATATGCCGAAGCGCTTGCCCAACTTGCATGGCAGGTGGAGCTGGGCGTGGACGAGGCTATCGGCGAGGCCCCCGTTAACCGCTATGAGGAAAAGGCGAAGCCTGCGC
>JALWQC010000300.1 GCA_027080755.1 Paracoccaceae bacterium | reverse complement strand
GCTGGATCTATACCTGCACGAGGGGCGCCTCTATTTTGGCGAGCTGACGAACTTCACCGCCGCAGCCGCCCGCTATGCCCCCGGATACGACACGCGGGACTACCAAAAATATCTGCAATTGCGAAAGGCCCGGATTGCGCAGGCGCGGGCCCGTTACAGGGCGGCTGGCGGGGTTTCCGGCACACCTGATACGGCGATCGGAAAAAACCGCGCCGTGGGTGGGGAAAGCTCGGAAAGGTCGGCCGATGACCTGGAGGGGACCATATAGGGGTCCAGGGTCAGCCCCCCTTAATCCGACGTCACCGGTTTGGCAGGTTTTTTGTCTGACCATGAGCGATCCCGCAGGAATAGCGGGGCTATTTCAAGGGATTGCGAAGCCGTCAGGCGAAAAACCCGCCAAACCCTTCGGGCGCCCGATCCGCTTCATCTCAACGGCACGGGACGCTTACAAAGGGGGCCACCCTGTACGGCGCGCCCCGAACCGCCGATATTTCGCGGATTGGGCGCCGGTGACGTCGGATTAAGGGGGGCTGACCCTAGTCTGCGGCAAACGGGAAACTATCGCGCCGTGGCTGTCCGACGCCGTGCATCGGGATGGTCTGTCGCTACGAGACGCCCCGAAGTCGAACGGTTTGTCAAAGCAGGTATGGTTACATTTCGCCCGGCGCGATAGTCCCAAGGGCGTAGATCTATAAACCCCGCGCCGCCAGTTTGGCAGATTTTCGTCCCGAGCAGGCGCAGGGCCGCCGGAATAGTGGGGCTATTTCCAGGACCTGCAACGCACTCGGGGCGGAAATCTGCCAAACCCGAAGGGCGCGACCCTCGCTTCATCTCAATGGCTCGGGCCTCTGGCAAAGGGGGCCACCCTGTGCGGCGCGCCCCAATCCATTGATATTTCGCGAGGATCGCGCTGGCGACGCGGGATTTATAGATCTACGCCCTATGGCTGTGTCAAAGCCTTGCCCGGCAAAAGGGGTTATACAGGGTATTGGTTAAGAAAGGGTGAAGCGGGCGGAAATCATAAATATTTTCTTGAACGAAACGCCTATGGGTATTACCCTATGCCCGTAATTCTCCAAAAAGGAGAGATATCTTTACAAGGAATGGCTATGACGCAAAGACATAACGTATTTATAAGTTACCATCACGAAAATGACGAAACCTACAAAAATGAATTTGAAAGGCTTTTTCATAACGCCTATGATATCCTTGAAACCAAAGCCGTTTCCGACGGTGATATAGACCCGAATAACAGCACGGATTATACAAGACAGTTAATACGCGATAACTTTATCAGAGATGCCACAGTGGCTGTTGTATTGATCGGTTCCAAAACATGGCAGAGGAAGTATGTTGATTGGGAAATATCATCCAGCCTTCGGGATACACAGTTAAATTCAAGGACAGGGCTAATTGGGATAATTTTGCCAACTTACCCACGAATAGATAAATCAAGGTATGATCCCCACACGATCCCGCCACGCTTGTACGACAACACTGAAAACGGGTTTGCGAAGATATACAACTGGAGTAACAATCCATATGATGTGCAAAGCTGGATTCACGAAGCCTTTCTGAGACGCAAAAAAATACTCCCGGACAATAGCCGTCCTATGTTCAGCAAAAACCGTTCGGGCGACCATTGGCAATAAGCATGGGTATAGCTGCAAAAAACGAAGACGTTTTCTCGATTGTTATGTCCGATAATTTCAATGTTAACATTCATGCAAGCCCATGGGCCTTATTGATTGCTGCCGTAATTATAGTTGTGATCGTGGCGTGGAGATTCGACTTTTTCCAAAGCAATTCTAAGTTGGAATTAAATTCTGCCCAGATCGGTTTTGGAAGCGGAACACTGATCTATGAAGTGAATAATTCCGATTTCCAAATTGCTTATTCAATATGGGTTGAACTCGCTACGCGAAAATTGGGAATTCCTATAGATCTTGAACAGGATGTAATTGTTGAAATTTACGATTCTTGGTACTCTTTCTTCGGCGTGACCCGCGAATTGATTAAAACCATCCCGGCGGCGAAGCTTAAAAATAGCGATACAAAGAAAATTGTTTCCCTTTTGACAAGCGTTCTAAACAAAGGAATACGGCCTCACCTTACTATGTGGCAAGCTAGATTTAGGCATTGGTATGATACGGCCCTTAGAGACGAAAATAATAGCGGGAAATCACCACAAGAAATCCAGAAACTATTCCCAGATTATGATATCTTGTCAAAAGACCTGCAATCCGTAAACAAAACCATCACCTATTATGAGGAGCAGCTTCGCAAGCTCACAATTGGCGGGTGAATCCCGTCAGCCGCATTTGCTATGCCCGCAAGAGGTGCAGGTCATACAGCCTTCGACCATGTTCATGGTGTATTGGCCGCAGGAGGGGCAGGCGGGGCCGCGGGGTTTTTCGCCGACGGCGACGGCCTCGGCCACGGGGTGCGGGTCGGACTTCAGGGCCATGCCCTCGCCGGCCAGAAAACCGGTGTCGATCATGTGGCGTTCGATCACCCCGCCGATGGCCGCCAGAATAGAGGGGATGTATTTCCCCTGCACCCATGCCCCGCCGCGCGGATCGAACACGGCTTTCAGTTCCTCTACCACAAAGGAGACATCGCCCCCGCGCCGGAACACGGCCGAGATCATGCGGGTCAGCGCCACGGTCCAGGCGAAATGTTCCATGTTTTTGGAATTTATGAACACCTCGAACGGGCGGCGGTTGCCGGCGATGATGACGTCGTTGATGGTGATATAGATCGCGTGTTCGGATTCCGGCCATTTGATTTTATAGGTCTGGCCCTGCAGATTTTCGGGGCGGTCCAGGGGTTCGGACAGATAAACGACGTCGCCGGGGTGGTTGGGGGCTTCGTCCTCGGGCTTTGCTTCGACCTTTTCGGTGACGGTCAGAACCGATCCGGTGATCTCGTTCGGGCGGTAGGTGGTGCAGCCTTTGCAGCCGCTGTCCCAGGCCTCCATATAGACCTGCTGGAAATCGTCGAAAGAGATATCCTCGGGGCAGTTGATGGTTTTGGAGATGCTGGAATCGACCCATTCCTGCGCCGCCGCCTGCATGCGCACATGATCCAGCGGGGCCAGCGTCTGGGCGTTGACGAAATGGTCCGGCAGCTCCGCATCGCCGAATTTCTCGCGGAACAGTTTGACGGCGTAGTCCACCACCTCTTCCTCGGTACGCGAGCCGTCCGGCTGCAGCACCTTGCGGGTGTAGGCATAGGCGAACACCGGCTCGATCCCGCTGGAAACGTTGCCGGCATAAAGGCTGATGGTGCCGGTGGGCGCAATCGAGGTTAACAAAGCGTTGCGGATACCGTGTTCGGCAACCAGCGCGCGGGTCTCGTCATCCATTTTGCCCATCATGTCGCCGGCCAGATAGGGCGCGGCCTCGAACAGGGGAAAGGCCCCCTTTTCCTGCGCCAGAAGCGCCGAGGTGCGATAGCTGGCCTGCGCAATCGCCCGCAACCATTCCCCCGTTTGTGCGGCGGCTTCTTCCGTGCCGTATTTCAGCCCCAGCATCAGCAGCGCGTCGGCAAGGCCGGTAACGCCCAGCCCGATGCGGCGCTTGGCCTTGGCTTCCTGTTCCTGCTGCGGCAGCGGAAAACGCGAGGCATCGACAACGTTGTCCATCATCCGCACCGCCGTTGCGACCAGATCGTTCAGGCGCTCGATATTCAGTGTGGCGCCTTCCTCGAACGGGGCATCCACCAGTCGCGCCAGGTTGACAGAGCCCAGCAAACAGGCCCCGTAGGGCGGCAACGGCTGTTCGCCACAGGGGTTGGTGGCGGCGATGGTTTCGATATAGTTCAGGTTGTTTTTTTCGTTGATCCGGTCGATGAAAATCACCCCCGGCTCGGCGAAATCATAGGTGGAGCGCATGATTTTGTTCCACAGATCCCGCGCCTGAACGGTGTGGTAGACCTTGCCGCCGAACACCAGATCCCACGGCTTGTCCGCCTTGACCGCATCCATGAACGGATCGGTGATCAGGACGGACAGGTTGAACATGCGCAGGCGGGCGGCGTCGCGCTTGGCGGTGATGAAATCCTCGATATCGGGGTGATCGACACGCATGGTGGCCATCATGGCGCCGCGGCGCGAACCGGCGGACATAATGGTGCGGCACATGGCATCCCAGACATCCATGAAGGACAGCGGGCCGGAGGCATCGGCGCCCACGCCCTCTACCGCGGCGCCTTTGGGGCGCAGGGTGGAAAAGTCATAGCCGATGCCGCCGCCCTGCTGCATGGTTAACGCGGCCTCTTTCAACCCGTCGAAAATGCCGGCCATCGTGTCGGGAATCGTGCCCATGACGAAACAGTTGAACAGGGTGACTGTGCGTTCCGTGCCGGCACCTGCAAGGATCCGGCCGGCGGGCAGGAATTTGAAATCCTCCAGCGCGGTATAGAATTTTTCTTCCCATTCGGCGGGGTTTTCCTCGACCGCGGCAAGGGAACGGGCCACGCGGCGCCAGCTGTCCTCTACCGTTTCGTCAACGGGGGTGCCGCCGGCGGTCTTGAAACGGTATTTCATATCCCAGATGGATTCGGAAATCGGGGCGGCAAAGGCGGTCATGGGGGAATCTCCGGCACGTTGGATGGGTTGCCAAGCTACGCTTCGGGGGGGTATCAGGTCAATATGGCAATCTTGCCGCGGACGGATTTTTTTGTAGATATGGTGGGTAGTCGTGACCAAGACACAAAATATGGACGGTGAACTGAATCTGGTGAAGCTGTGCGTCGGGGTGGATTCTGTCAGCCATCTGGCGGATTTCCAGAAACGGCGGGCGGCGGGGCAGATTGCGGCCGGACAGGAGCCGCTGCAACGCCATGTCACCCGCATGTGGCCCCGCCGCGAGGCCGAACTGCTGGCGGGGGGCTCTCTTTACTGGGTTATCAAGGGGTTAATTCTGGCGCGCCAGGAAATCCTGCGTCTTGACGAGGTGATCGGCGAGGACGGAATCCGCCGTTGTGGGCTGGTTCTGAACC
>JALWQC010000299.1 GCA_027080755.1 Paracoccaceae bacterium | reverse complement strand
CGCAGCAGGCTCAGGTGGGTGCCGACCACACGCAGGGTTTTGGCGGGCAGGCGCAGCGCGGCGGAAATGGCGCCGCGGGGCTCGAAAAACGGGATCTCGTGGCGTTTGGCCTCCAGCACCTCGGCACCCTTGCGCACCAGAAGGGCGTTGCCGTGCCAGCCGATGCTGTCGGGGCGCATGGCGACTTCCACGATCTTCAGGTCGGTTTCCTGTTCGATCATCCGGCGCGGGAGGGTGGTTTCGCGCGGGCCGGTGCGCCGGTCCACTTCCTGCAGGGCGACGATATCGGCATTGATTTCGTTCAGCACGTCCAGAATCCGCCCCGGCCGGCGTTTGCGGTCCATCCCGACGGATTTGTGAATGTTGTAAGAGGCTACGCGTATCATCCCGTTTATGTGGGGACGGGGGCGGGACGGTTCAATCGGGTGTCGAAATATCCGATGACCTCCTGCAAGGCCTGATCGGTGACAGAGCCGCGCTCGTCTATGAAATGCACGGTCAGCACCGAATGTTTGTCCCCGGGAAGCTGGCGCAGTTTTATGCGTTCGCGGTCGTCGTTAAAGGCGGCGTCGAGGGCTACGAATTTTGCCGGCGGGCACAGTTTGTCCCCCTTGAAACGATAGGCCAGCATCGCGCCTTTTTCATCGAGGGCGCCGCGGATTTCGGCAATGTCGCTGTCCGACATATGCAGGTATTTCGCCCCCGCCAGCGGCAGGGACGGTTGCGAGGCCACCCCCGCCAGCACCGCGTCGTCGGCCATCATCGAAATGGCGAAATTTCCCGTTAGACACATGCCGATCACCCCGATACCTTTGACGTGGTAGCGCGCCCGCAGATCCTGCGCCAGCGCGCGCAGCCAGTTGACGACGGGGCTGCTGCGGTGTCGGGCAAACAGGGCAAACTCGCGGCGCATGCAGAACAGGCGGGCGATATTTCCGGCAAAGGACAGCTTGCCCAGCGGCCCGAACAGATGCGGCAGCACCACGCGGAACCCCGCCTCTACCAGCCGGTCGGCCAGACGCAGGGTCTGCGGTCCGATCCCGGGCAATTCCTGCACCAGCAGGATTACCGGCCCGTCCCCTTTGGTATAGACATCATGCGCCAGCGGCCTGCCATCGACAGCATCGGTGGAAAACACCGATTTTTCGTATCCTTCCATCACCATATTACCGGTTACTCCTGTTTTTTTATAATATCGGAACCTCGGTCCCCATGCCTTGAAGCCGCGCCTGTTGCACGGCGAAATGCGCGCAGGCGATATCCTCTGCCGCGATCCCGAGCGAGCGGAACAGCGTGATATCCTGCGCCCCTCGCCGCCCTGTTACGCGCCCTTCCAGCAGCGCGCCGACCTCGCCCAGAATATGTTCCGGCGGGATCAGGCCGCTTTCCAGCGCCTCGATAATCTCGCGCGCCTGTGCCAGCGCCGAGGGGCGGTAATCGACGAACAGCCGCGATTTCCGCACCAGAGCGGCGTCAATCTCGCGCATTGTCGGAATGGATGCCCCGACCGCGTTCACATGCGTTCCCGCCCCGATCCAGTCCCCCTCCAGCACCGTATCCTGCGCCGAGGTCACGGTGCAGACAATATCGGCCCCCGCTACCGCGTCGCGCACGGTGTCGAAGGTTTCGATCTGCAATTGCGGGTGCTGCGCGGCGACCTGTGCGGCAAATTCCGCCGTGCGTTCCGGCCGGCGCCCGACCAGATGCAGCGCGCGGATATCGCGCACGCAGCGCAGGGATTCGATGTGGAAGGCGGCCTGTTCACCGGTGCCGACAATCGCCAGCACCTGCGCATCCGCCCGCGCCAGCGCGTCGGTGGCCACGGCGCTGGCGGCGGCGGTGCGGATGGCGGTCAGCAGGGCCGCATCCAGAATTGCGACCGGCGTGCCGTGGTCTGCCTCGAACAGCACCATCAGCCCGAGATGCGAGGAATACCCGCTGGCGGGGTTCTCGGGGAACAGGCTGATCAGCTTGGCTCCGAACAGGGGCGGGTCCTGCAGCGCCCCGGGCATGATGCCCAGCCGGTTGCCCGCCCCTACATCCATCGCCTGGCGCAGCGGCAGGGTCGCGGTGCCGTTGGCGGCGGATTTCAGGGCCCCGGCCACCAGGGAAATCGCGCTTTCCATCGGCAAAAGGCGGGCGATATCGGTGCTGGACAGGGCGATCACGGGGTGCCCTCCTGCAACATCGTTTCGATAAAATCGCTGTAGGCCTGCGGATGCAGAAGATAGGGAAAATGGCTGCCGCGGGGGAAATGGTGCAGGTGTTGCGGGGCAAGGCGGGCGCACACGGCCTCGCGCACGGGGGGCGGGATCAGGCGGTCATCGCCGGAATCGATACAGCCGATGCGCGCGGACGGGAGCGGGCAAGGCGGCAGCTCCGGCGCGCTTTGCAAGGCCTTCAGGCGGGCGCGCAGGGCCTCGGCCGGCAGGCGGTGCAGGGCTTCGTGCGTCAGGAATCCGGTGATGTCGGCGCGCGCGGGGTCTTCGGCCTGCCAGCGCGCGAAACTGTCGGTGATCCCCTGTTGCAGGGCCTCGGCGGGGATGGCATCCAGATCGCTGTCATAGGGGGGGAATTGTGTAACAATCGCGGCGGAATGCAGGGTGTTGGCCGCAATCAGCCCCCGCGCCAGATCCGGATGCGCCCCGGCCAGATATTGCGCCAGATACCCCCCGAGCGACGTCCCGAGCACCAGCGCCCGCCCCATGCCGGCCTGTTGCATCAGCACCGCGATATCCGCCGCCCAATCCGTCAGCGACCCCGTTTCGGGATAGCTTAGCGACAGGATATTGGCGCGGCCCTGCAAGGCCTCTATCTGCTGCCAGAAAATATCCGCCCGCCCCAGCGTGCCGGGCAACAACAGCAAATCCGGCCCTTGCCCCGCCAGATGCAACACCCCCCAGCCGCGCCCGTTCACGGTTTGGCGTTGCTCGGGGTGTTTGGCGGCAAAGGCATCACGGGCAGCAATCAGCGGGTTGGTCATCAGGGCATCCTTGCATGGTTTCTGTCCCGAGTATTCCCGATCATGGCGCAAAAGCCAAGCGATGCGCCTTACAAAACCGCCCCGGCATTTCGCGCGCTTTGCGCCTTGCCCAAAAGCGCATGGCGCGATAACGTTTTGGGACCTGCCACGTTTTCGTGCCGCTCCGGTTTCTCATTCAGGCTGCGTTTCTTTCAAAAGCCAAAGGGCTTTTCCTGCCCAGGGCCGAGTGCCTTCGGTGCGGATTGTAGAAGCTGTTGACGCATTCGGAGATCGCCTGGAATTCCTACATCGGCGGCTACCAGCCCGCGCAAAAATGGTTGAAAGACCGCAAGGGCATAGACCTTGATCCACGGTGTGTTATAAATCCAAGCGACCTGATGACAGTAAGCTGCGAGAAGAGATCAAGCTGGTGGCGAAAGAACGCCGCCGGTTTGGTTATCGGCGCATTCAGGTGATGCTGGAACGGAAGGGGATATTCATGAATCATAAGAAGCTCAGGCGCATCTATGCTGAAGAAAAGCTGCAGGCGCGCCGTAGAGGCGGCAGAAAGCGTGCTCTGGGCACCAGAAAGCCAATGGTGTTGCCGGATGCGCCCAACCGGTGCTGGAGCCTGGACCCTCGCCATTGTCTCTCGGACCAATGGCGTTCCAATGGCTCGATCTCCGATGCGTTTACCCCCTCTCGGTGAATGTGCCATTCACCTGCCGGGCAATGGACGGGCGGCGGTTCCGCATTCTAACCGTCGTGGATGACTTCACCCGCGAGAACCTGGCTCTGATCGCCGACACATCGCTATCAGGCTTGCGGGTTTCGCGTGAACCGGACCGGATCATTGTAGAACGCGGGGTGCCAAGCACAATTGTCCCGGATAACGGCACCGAGTTCACCAGTATGGCGATCCTGCAATGGGTGCAGAATACCGGGATCGACTGGCATTACATCGCCCCCGGCAAGCCTCAGCAGAATGGCTTCATTGAAAGCTTCAACGGGAAACTGCGGGATGAATGCCTAAATGAAACCCTATTCCGTTCGCTGGCTGAAGCCAGGGACAAGCTCAAAGAATGGAAGGACGACTACAATCGACAGAGACCACATTCAGCTTTGGGAAACCTGACACCACAGGAATTTGCCAAGAAGAAAACAATGGATAAACTGGCCGCGTAAGGCCATCAATTTAACCTCAAGGACTCTCCGCAGGCTGGAGGAAACTTGGGGCGCAGGTCAGGGGCATTCCCCCGCAAGGCTTTTGGGGGGCTTGGGGGAAGGTGATGGGTGGCCCCTAAACTTATCCTTATAATTCAATTGGCTAAAAGAGTAATGTGGCGGAGAGACAGGCCGCCATCGTGCGTTCCGATAGTGTTTGTTAAAGCTCTATAATACTATGTTATATTTGATATTTATTTGAATTGCGGGTTGATAAGGTCTTGCTTGTTCCTACATATTCCTGCATCTATTGGGGGAAGGAATGGGGGAGGTAAATGACGCAAGAAACGCCTAAACGCCGTGGAAACCAGCTTACGGCAGCCTTTGTCAGAACCGTAACGAAGCCCGGGAAGTATCACGATGGCGGGGGAACTGGTTTCTTTCTGCGGGTTGACAAGTCTGGCGCACGCTACTGGATTCAACGCACTGTGATAAATGGAAAGCGCCGCGAGATTGGTTTAGGCAGCCCGCCGGTGGTGACGCTTGCAATGGCGCGTGAGCAAGTACTGGACAACAAAAGACTGATCCGTTCCGGTGGAGACCCCATAGCCGAAAAGCGAAAGACCAATAAAACCCTAACTTTCGCGGAAGCCATGGAGAAATATCTGGTTGTTAAGCTGAAAGAGTTTCGCAACGAAAAACATCGGAAACAATGGCGCGCCACATTGGACACTTACGCCATTCCGGTGATTGGCTGGATGCCCGTGGAAAACATCGAAACGCAGGACATTTTGAAGGTGCTGCAACCTATTTGGCTGGAAAAGACCGAAACCGCCAGCCGTCTGCGCGGGCGCATTGAATCCGTGTTGAACTGGGCGACCG
>JALWQC010000298.1 GCA_027080755.1 Paracoccaceae bacterium | reverse complement strand
GCGAAGGGGTCGCTCTGCGCACCCCGCCCGTGCAATATTTCGGCACCACCCGCGTAACCCCGCCCCCCGGCGCCTTTCTGCAAGCCACAGAGGCCGGCCAGAAGGCCCTGACGGAGGCGGTGCTGGAGATCGTCAAAGGGGCGAAACATGTGGTCGATCTTTTTGCCGGTTGCGGCACCTTTACCCTGCCGCTGGCCGGATCCGCCGATGTTCTGGCGCTGGAGGGCGAGGAGGACCTGCTTTCCGCACTCGATTCCGGCTGGCGTATGGGCGAGGGGCTGAAAACCGTCACCACGCAAAAACGCGACCTGTTCCGCAATCCGCTTCTGCCCGAAGAGCTGCGCAAATTCGACGCCGTGGTCATTGACCCCCCCCGCGCCGGTGCTGCCGCCCAGTGCCGCGCGCTGGGGCAAAGCGATATTTCCCGCATCGCCTTTGTCGCCTGCAACCCCGTGACCTTCGCCCGCGACGCCAGAACCCTGACAGAGGCCGGTTTTACCATCGACCATGTGCAGGTGGTGGACCAGTTCCGCTGGTCCCCCCATGTGGAGCTGGTCGCCGCTTTCAGCCGTCAGGCGCGGGCATAGGGGCGCAGGGTTTCGTTTTCCTCGACCCGCCGGAACAGCACAATCGCCCCGCTGGAATGGCGCGGATCATAGGTGAACCCCTGCGAGGACAGATCCGTTATTAGCGCCGCAATGCCCTTCAGGCCGGTGACATGGTCGTGCAGTTCCAGATAGATCCGGTCCACCGGTGACAGATCGGCACCGTTGAACAGGAAGGATTCCGCGCCCTCTATATCACAGACGATCATATTGACGCCCTCGTCGCGCAACAGCGCGTCCAGATTGCGGGTCGGGACCTCCAGCGTGGATTCATAGGCGTTGGGGTGGTCCGAAAGCGACCCCATCCAGAAATCCTTGCGCAGATAAAAGGTCATGCTGTCCACATCCGCATTGGTCAGGACCGCATTCAGACGGGTCACATTTTCCACCCCGTTCAGGTCATGCAGCCGCGCCATATAGGGCAAAAGATTGGGGTTCGCCTCGACCGAGATCACACGCCCCTGCGGCGCCTGGCGGGCCAGAAGTGTGGAAATAAAGCCGATACCGGCGCCGATATCCAGAATCGTGTCGTCGGGACGGACAATCAGGGGGATCTGGGCGGCTTCTTCGGCCTCGAAATACCCTTCGCGGATGGCAGTGGCAATCGGCGGGGTAATAACCTCGGGGTCATAGGGGATGTGGACCCCTGCAACATCGAGCGTATCGGGAACAGCATGTATCATGGCAATATACTGGCGAGTATATTGCGGCCTGTCAACCTATAAGTGTATTCCCCCGCCGGTTCACAGCGGGGGAAGGGTTTTTAACGCAGACGGTCCTGGTTGGTGCCGCGGATCCAGACCTCTACCCGGCGGTTCAGCTGCCGCCCCTCGAAAGTCTCGTTACAGCCCACCGGCGCAACGGGGCCGAAGCCGAAGGTCTTGATGTTGGTCGCATCCAGCACCCCGATATTGTTTTTCAGGATAACGGCCTTGGCCTCTTCGGCGCGACGTTTCGACAGGTTCATGTTGCCCCCGAAACTCCCGACCGAGTCACTGAAGCCGATCAGCAGGATATCGTTGCCGTCAACCAGCCCCTTGGACACAAGGTCGGAAATACGGCGGATATCGCGCAAGGCCCGCTGGTCCAGCTGTGTGGAACCGGTCACAAAACGCAAGGTCGTGGACAGGCGGTCCGCTGTCGAAACCTCGGACAGATAGTTGCGATAGGCGGCGATGCCGGCGTTGTTGATGGTATCGGCCAGCATGGCGGACAGCAGACGCTCGCCCTGCTCGCTCATGGGTTGCTTGTCGATGGCAAGCCCGACCAGACCGGCCTTCTGCGCCGCTTTCTGCCCCTCGTCCGAGGACAGGTATTCCGACAGGCTGGCCGCCAGATCCGGGATCTTGTGCCCCTTCAGCGTATACAGGTGCCAGCGCATCGTCAGCGGGTATTCCTCTGTCTGCAGCGAGAACGTATTCGCGCTGGAGAAGATGTTGCAGGTGTTGCGCGTGGTCGGAATGCTGGTGCCGTCGCTTTGCGAACGATAGGACACGGAAAACGCCAGCGGATCACCGGCCACGGCGGCGTTCAGTTCATCCAGCGTCTTGTGTTCCACAACATTGGCGGACAGCGACAGGCCGCGCGGGGCCAGAATATCGCGGAAGGTCACGCGCGACAGGTTGCTTTCGGGCGCCAGAACATGCACCGAAATCGCCGCATCATCCCCGCCGACCTCTGCCCAGTTGCGGACACGACCCGACAGGATATCCCCCATCTGGCGGATAGAGACCGAGCGCACCCGGTTCGCCGGATTGATATTCGCCGTCAGGGCGTCCAGCGCGATCGTCTGGGAATCCAGCAGGCTGGAAACGTCGCTCACGGCCATATTGGTGACGCTGGCGATATCTTCGGGGGTGAAGGCCTCGCGCGTCAGGGCAAAGGCGGCCCCGTCGGAGAACAGCGCCTTGATCGAATCGACATCGTTGGACGGCACAACCGTGATATTGGCCACCAGCTCGCCGGCACTGTCCCCGATCAGATAGTTGACCTCGGTCCCGTCAAAAGAGATGGAGCGCGTGACGCTCAACGATTTTTCATCGGCAAAACGGTTCAGCGCCTCGCCCACGAATTCCTCGCCGACACCCGCAGGCGAGGCAATTTTGAATTCCGCCACAACCGGCCCCAGATCGGGACAGGCCGCGCCTTCACAGGTCACGAATTCGCTGCGGATGGTCAGAACCCCGACATCGGTCGCCAGAACATAGTTCGTGCCGTCGAATTCCCGCAGTTCCCCGCTGAAATAGGTGCCGTCGCCGGAGACCAGCTTGACCGTCTTGTCCACCGTTTTGGCGGTGTCGTTCCCCGGACAGGCCGCGCCCTCGCAGGTCACGAATTCCCCGCGAATGGTCAGGGTGCCCATGGTGGTGGACAGTTTATAGCTGGTGCCGTCGTAATCCAGCAGCTTGCCGGTAAAACTGGTGCCGTCGCCCGATTTCAGGGTGACTTCATCGCTGGCCGCCTCTGGTACCGGCGGCTCGGGCTGCGGACAGCCGGCGCCGGTGCATTCCACCAGATCCCGGCTAACCGTCATTTCCCCGACAACGGTTTTCACCACATAGAAGGTATCATCATAGCTGACCAGATCCCCGGTCACCTCGATATTCTGGTCCAGGGACTTCAACGTCACACTTTTGTCCTGCGCCCATGCGGCAGGCCCCTGAACAGCCAGAGCCACCCCAAAGGCCATAGCTGCAATTTTATTCAACTTTTTCATCATACTCTCATTCATGTCTAACGGGATCGCGATCGACCACCTTGTTTAGTGGGGAATAATCCCGGTGATGCCTTCGACGAAGAAGTTCATGGTCAGCAGATCCGTATCGCTGGCCGTTTCCCCCGCAGCCAGCCAGCCGGAGCCGTCCTGCTTGCGGATCGGGCCGGTGAACGGGTGCATCCGCCCCTCGCGGATTTTGGCAACCGCATCATTGGCCTGCTCTTGCACACGCAGCGGAATAAGGTCCGAATACGGCCCCAGTTCCAGCATGTCGGTGTTGTAACCGCCCCAGGTGTCGGTGCTTTCCCAGGTGCCGTCCAGATAGGCCTGTATCCGCTCGATATAATACGGGCCCCAGTTGTTGATAGAAGAAGTCAGGCTGGCATGCGGCCCGTATTTCGACGCATCCGACGCCTGCCCGAAGGCAAATACGCCCATCTCCTCGGCCACTTTCATCGGCTCGGCTGTGTCGGTGTGCTGGATCAGAACATCGGCACCATTGGCAATCAGCTGGCGCGCGGCGGCCTCTTCCACGGCCGGATTATACCAGGAATTGGCCCAGACGATTTCGAATTCCACATCCGGGTTGACAGAACGCGCCGCCAGAAAGGCCGCGTTGATGCCGCGGATAACCTCGGGGATCGGGAAGGCCGCAATATAGCCGATCTTGTTGGTCTTGGTCATATGGCCGGCGATGATCCCCTCGGGGACGCGGCCCTCGTAAAAGCGGATGTTGTAGGTGGACATATTCGGCGTGCGCACAAAGCCCGAGGCATGCTCCACCTTCACATCCGGAAATTCATAGGCCAGCGTGATCGACGGATTCATATAGCCGTAAGATGTGGTGAAGAACATGTCATAGCCATCCTTGGCCAGTTCCCGCATCTTGTCCAGTGCCGCGCCCCCTTCGGAGATATTGTCGAAATAGTCGATCTGCACCTTGTCCCCGAAATAGGCGGCGGCTTCCTCGCGCCCTCTTTCGTGTTCATGGGTCCAGCCGATATCGTCATCGGCCGGCGAAATATACAAAAACGCGATCTTGGGCTTTTCGTCCGCCAGCAAGGGGGCGGAAAAAATTCCGGCAAATAACGCAACAAGGATAGTAACAGCAAATCGCATTTGGGTCTCCTGAGGTAGACGCTGTGTTCAGTTTGGCCGGATACGCCGGAAAATCGCCACTACGCCCGAAAACTGTAAATGCGGGCAGCAAACCGTGGCAACCTAAAGCCTTCCGGCGGAATTGTGAATATGTATATTACCAAACGGTCAAAATAATATGACAGCCGTCAAGATATTGAAAAACATTCGCGATTATCTTGAAAAATGGTGCCCGGGGGCGGATTTGAACCACCGACACGCGGATTTTCAATCCGCTGCTCTACCCCTGAGCTACCCGGGCATCGGGTAAGGTCTGTAACCTTGGGTGGGGGCGTTTTAGGGGAGATGCGCGCCCCTGTCCAGAGCAATTTCCACGAATTTCGCAGGAAATTTAATGCGGCGTTTCCTGGCCGGTATCCGCGGACAGATCTTCGGCGTCCGGCAGGTCTTCATCCTGCGCCGGAATGGCGTAAGAGCCGTTCAGCCACTTGCCCAGATCCAGATCGGCACAGCGTTTGGAACAGAAGGGTTTGTATTTCGGGTCACTCTTTTTGTCACAGATCGGGCAGCTCATATGGTCACCTCCGACAAGGGGAAGCGTTCGCGTTTGCGTTGCAG
>JALWQC010000297.1 GCA_027080755.1 Paracoccaceae bacterium | reverse complement strand
CGCGATACGGTGGAAAAGGTGACGGCGGCCAAGGACCGGCTGGCGGATATTGCGCGCGCGAACGGGCTGGCGCCTTTGCCCTCGGCCACCAATTTCGTGACGATGGATTGCGGGCGGGACGGCGATTTTGCCCGCGCGCTGGTGGGTGAGCTGGTCGCGCGGGGTGTTTTCGTGCGCATGCCGTTCGTCGCCCCGCAGGATCGTTGCATCCGCGTATCGGCCGGCCGCCCCGAAGACCTTGACCTGTTCGAAACTGTTCTACCCCTTGCACTGGAGGCTTTGAAATGACTGACTATCCCCGCGACCTGATCGGCTATGGTCCCAACCCGCCGGCGGCAAACTGGCCCGACGGGGCCCGCGTGGCGGTGCAGTTTGTCATCAACTACGAGGAAGGCGGCGAGAATTGCGTGCTGCACGGGGATCCGGCCTCCGAGGCGTTCCTCTCCGAGATCGTCGGCGCCGCCCCCTGGCCGAACCAGCGCCATATGAATATGGAATCGATCTATGAATTCGGCGCGCGGGCCGGTTTCTGGCGCCTGCACCGGTTGTTTACCGCCCGCGATATTCCGGTAACGGTATTCGGGGTGGCGACCGCGCTTCAGAAAAATCCGCAGGCGGTAGAGGCGATGAAAGCCGCCGGTTGGGAAATTGCCAGCCACGGGCTGAAGTGGATCGAATACAAGGATTTCTCCAAGGAGGACGAGCGCGCCCACATCCGCGAGGCGATCCGCATCCACACCGAGGTTACCGGCGAACGCCCCGTTGGCCTGTATCAGGGGCGGACCTCGGAAAACTCCATCGATCTGGCCTTCGAGGAGGGGTTTGAATATTCCGCCGACACCTATGCCGACGAGTTGCCCTATTACCTGAAGGGCGGGCGGCTGATGGTGCCCTATACGCTCGATGCCAACGACATGCGGTTTGCCACGCCGCAGGGGTTCAACTCGGGCGACCAGTTTTACGCCTACCTCAAGGACAGCTTCGATACGCTTTACGCCGAGGGCGGGCGCATGATGTCCGTCGGGCTGCATTGCCGTCTGGCGGGGCGGCCCGGACGCGCGGCAGCGCTGGCGCGGTTTCTGGACTATGTGCAGGGATTTGAGGGCGTCTGGCTGACCCGCCGGCAGGACATTGCACGGCACTGGCGCAGGGAACATCCCGCTTCGTGATCGCTTGAAACTGTTTCACGCAAATCACCGCACGCGAGGGGGGCGGGATTGCTGTAGACTGCCACGCAAATTCTTTGTCAGAGGAAATCATGGTGCAAAACCCCTATTACAGCCCCAAGGGCGGCCTGCCGCCGCAATCCGATATGCTGACCGGCCGCGCGGTTTTCACCGATGCCTATGCGGTCATTCCCAAGGGGGTGTTCAGCGATATCGTCACCAGCAACCTGCCGTTCTGGGAAAACACCCGCGCCTGGATTATCGCGCGCCCCCTGTCCGGTTTTGCCGAGACCTTCGCGCAATATATTATGGAGGTCTCCGCCGGTGGCGGCAGCCGGACCCCCGAGCCGGACCCCAACGCCGAGGCGGTGCTTTTCGTCACCTCCGGCGCGCTGGACCTGACCATCAACGGCGACGGGTTTGCGCTGGCCGAAGGGGGCTATGCCTATATTCCGGCGGGGGCGAAATGGACGGTGCAGGTGGCAAATTCCGCCACCTTCCACTGGATCCGCAAGGCTTACGAGCCGGTCGCGGGGCTGGACGCGCCCGATCCTTTCGTCACCCGTGAAAGCGCGGTGGACAGGGTGGTGATGCCCGACACAAACGGCGTCTGGTCCACCACCCGTTTCGTTGATCCGGCCGACATGCGCCACGACATGCACGTCAATATCGTCAATATCGAACCGGGCGGGGTGATTCCTTTTGCCGAAACCCATGTGATGGAACACGGGCTATATGTGTTGCAGGGCAAGGCGGTCTATCGCCTCAATCAGGACTGGGTAGAGGTAGAGGCAGGCGATTTCATGTGGCTGCGCGCCTTTTGCCCGCAGGCCTGCTACGCCGGCGGGCCGGACACCTTCCGCTATCTGCTGTATAAAGACGTGAACCGCCATCCGAAGCTGAAACCATGATAAACGTCGAACCCCTTGGCGCCGAAAGCTTCGCCCCCTTCGGGCAGGTAATAGAGGCCGACCCCGCAACCGCCGTGGAAATCAACGCCGGCTATACCACCCGTTTCCATGCGCTGGCTCAGGCCGATGTCGGGGACGGGGCGGCGATCCTGTCGATCTTTCGCGGTCGCCCGCGCCCTTTGGAAATTGCCATGCTGGAACGCCACCCGCTTGGCTCGCAGGCCTTTGTGCCGCTTAACGGGCGCGACTGGCTGGCGGTGGTGGCCGAAACGCCCGATCCTGCGGCGCTGCGGGCGTTTTACTGCCGTGGCGATCAGGGGGTGCAATATGCGCGCAACGTCTGGCACCATCCCCTGTTGGTGCTGGGTGCGGCGCAGGACTTTCTGGTGGTGGACCGTCAGGGTAAGGGCGACAACCTGCAAGAGGTGTTTTTCGACTCCCCCCGCCTGTTGAATATCACCGCGCCAGAATAGCGCTCGCTGCCTCCAGCGCGCCGCTGCCGTGGGGGATGTTCAGCGCCTTCAGCCCCGCGTCGATCGTTGCCAGCGCGCCCAGCAGCATCGGCGGGTTCATATGCCCCATATGGCCGATGCGCATGGCCTTGTCCCGATCCGCCCAGATCGGCCCGATAGCCATCCCCAGCGTCAGCCCGGCCGTATCCGCACACCAGGCGCGCAACAGGCTCAGGTCGTAAGTGTCGCTGACAAGGGTGGTCACGGCGGTGGAACGATCCGCCGGGTCCGGCACATGACAGCGCAACGCCCCCTTCTGCCCCCAGACATCCACCGCCGCCCAGATGGCGCGCGCCTGATGACGGTGGCGGGCCCAGACATGGTTTATGCCTTCCTCCTCCACAATCATTTTCAGCGCCTCGGCCAGCCCGTATAGCAGATGCGTCGGCGGGGTGCCGCCAAATTTCTGATAGAAATATTCACCGTTTACCCGCGGTTCCCAATCCCAGTAGGGCGAGGTCTTTTCCACCCCTGCCGCCACCTCTGCCGCCTTTTCGTTGTGAAAGGTAAAGGCCATGCCCGGCGGCGTCATCAGCCCCTTCTGGCAGGCGGCAACCATCACATCCACGCCCCAGGCATCCATCTCGAACCGCTCGCAGCCCAGACTGGCAATGCAATCCACCACCAGCAACGCGGGATGCCCGCAGGCGTCCAGCACCCCGCGCAGCGCTGCAATGTCATTGTTGACAGAGGTAGAGGTATCCGTCTGCACCGAGATCACCGCCTTGATATGCCGCGCCTTGTCGGCGCGCAGCGCATCCTCCACCACCTGCGGATCAAAGCCGTTTTTCGTGCCGAAATCCAGCAGCTCTACCGCGATCCCCATCTTGCGCGCGGTTTCCGCATAGCCCAGCCCGAAGGTGCCGGTCGCCAGTGTCAGCACCCGATCCCCCGGCGCCGCGATATTGGCAAGCGAGGCCTCCCAGGCGCCATGCCCGTTGGCAATATAGATCGACGGCTGCCCCCCGGTCTGCGCCACCTCGCGCAGCTGTTCCAGAATGCGGTCCACCATATCGATCAGCGGCCCGTCATAAATATTGGGCGCCGCGCGGTGCATGGCGTTCAACACCCGATCCGGTATCACGGACGGGCCGGGGGTTAAAAACAGATCGCGACCATAAGACAGTTTCATGCGGGGGACTCCTTTCGGGCAGCCTAGGGCGTAGACCTGTAAACCACAAGCCACCAGCGCAGGGTTTACAGGTCTACGCCCTACCAAGTTTTTTCCACAAGGAAACCCGCATTCTACGCTTGAGGCCACGCCCGCTAGCGCATACCTTGGACGTTCAACCAGCGGAGTCCCCAATGCCCCCGGAAGACACGGACATACAAATCGGATACGCCCGTTTGTGGCGCGACTGGCTGGCCCCCTACAAGGGGCTGCTGGCGCTGAGCTTTCTGTTTCTGGTGATCTCGGCCATCGGCTCGGCCGGCTATTCCAAGGTTGTGCAGATGATTATCGCCGCCTTCGAAACCGGCGACAAAACCGTGATCTACTGGGCGCCCCTGTCCATTATCGCCCTGTCCATGACCAAGGGGATCAGCGGCTATTTCCGCGTGGTGACCAGCAGTATCGCCTTCGGGAACTTCGAGAAAAACCTGCAAAAGGCCATGTATAACAAACTGTTATATGCCGATCTGGCACGCCTGCAACTGGATGCACCGGCGGCAATGGCGGTGCGGTTTTCCTCGGACGTGGGGCTGGTGCGGCTGGCCGTGGAGGGCATACTGGAGGCAACCTCGGCCATCCTGATCATTCTGGCCACTGTCGGGGTGATGTTGTCCATCGACTGGAAGGTCACGATCCTGCTGGTGTCGGTCTACGGGCTGGCGGTGCTGCCGGTGAATCTGATCGGCGGCAAGGTGCGCAAGATCACCAAACAGGCGCAGGGGCAGGTTTCCGACATGACCGGCGACATTGTCGAAGGGCTGTCCGGCATCCGCATGGCCCGCAGTTACCAGCTGGAAAGCCGCTTGCAGGAAAACGCCGACACCATCTTTGACCGTCTCTATACGCTGAAGGTGCATCTGGTGAAATGGCAGGCCCGCCTGTCCCCGATCATGGAAATCCTCAGCGGTTTTGCCATTGCCGTGCTGCTGCTGGTGGTTTCGTGGCGCATTTCCCAAGGCACGATGACCATTGCCGATTTCATGGGGCTGCTGACCGGAGTCAGCGTTATTTCGCAACCGGCGCGCAAGCTGGGGGCGACCTTTTCCGCCATCAACCAGGGCCGCGTGGCCATGGGGCGGATTTATGAAATTCTGGACGCGGAAAACGACATCACCGATGTCCCCGACGCTATCACCATCGATGACAGCAAGGGGGCGCTGGCCTTTAACAACGTCGGCTTTACCTATCCCGACGGTTTTGTGGCGCTTCGGGATGTGAATATAGCGATTCCGGCCGGGCACCGCGTTGCCCTTGTCGGGCGCTCGGGGGCGGGGAAATCCA
>JALWQC010000296.1 GCA_027080755.1 Paracoccaceae bacterium | reverse complement strand
GAACGTCTCTGCCCCGATCCCGCACCAGCGGCCGACAATATAATGCCCGTATTCATGCACAAAAACGATAACGCCCAGCGTGGCAACAAAGGCCAGAATCATCGTGATCGGCCCGCCAAAGACGGGTATCTGCGAAAGAAGCTCCATGTATTCCCCCTGGGCTAGGCGCTCCACGCCATCCCGATTTCGCGCGCGCGCGCATCCATATCCAGCACCGCCGCCAGCCCGTCCAGGCTGCTGGCGCTGCTGGCCTCAACATGGAGGGATTCGAGCGTCTTTTCAACCAGCGCCGCCATATCAAGGAACCCGATGTCCCCCGCAATAAAGCGGTCCAGCGCCGCCTCTTTGGCGCCGTTGAACACCGCGCCGCTCAGCCCGCCGGCCGCAAGCACCTGTTTTGCAAGGCGAAGTGCGGGAAACCGGCCCTCGTCCGGGGCGTGGAAATCCAGCCGCGACAGGGCGGCGAAATCCAGCCGCTCTACCGGTAAATCCTGACGCTCGGGCCAGTTGAGCGCAAATCCGATCGCCCCGCGCATGTCCGGCGCCCCCAGTTGCGCCAGAATCGCCCCGTCGGCAAATTCCACCATCGAATGGATGATGGATTGCGGATGCACGATCACCTCTATCCGTGTGTCCCCGAACAGCTGGCGCGCCTCGATCACCTCCAGCGCCTTGTTGAACATGGTGGCAGAATCAATAGAGATCCGCTGCCCCATGTCCCAGTTCGGATGCGCCACCGCCTGTGCCAGCGTCGCGCCCTGCATCTGTTCCCGCGTCCAGTCCCGAAACGGCCCCCCCGAGGCCGTCAGCAATATCCGCGAGATCGCCCCGTCCCCGCCTTGCAGGGCCTGGAAAATCGCGCTGTGTTCGCTGTCCACCGGCAACAGACGGCAGCCGTTTTCGGCG
The DNA here is from genome assembly GCA_027080755.1 of Paracoccaceae bacterium. Taxonomy (GTDB): domain Bacteria; phylum Pseudomonadota; class Alphaproteobacteria; order Rhodobacterales; family Rhodobacteraceae; genus NORP23. The sequence goes on along the minus strand of JALWQC010000296.1, from coordinate 4,139 downwards.
CAGGTCGCCTGCAACAGCTCCCCGGCGCAAACCAGCGATTCCTTGTTGGCCAGCGCCAGCGTTTTCGCCGCTCGCGCCATCGCCAGAGTCGGGGCCAGCCCCGCCGCGCCGACAATGGCCGACATCGCCCAGTCCACCGGAATTTCCGCCGCCTCGCGCAGGGCCTGCGCTCCGGCCGCCGCCGCAATGCCACTGCCCTGTAGCGCCGCGCGCAGATCCGCCAGCCGCGTCTCATCCGCCGTCACCACCAGATCCGCCTGCAGCTCGCGCGCCTGTTCGGCCAGCAGGGCAACATTCCGCGCCCCGCTCAGCACCTTGACATCATAGGCCCCGGCCCCGCCCTGACGGCGCAACAAATCCACTGTATTCTGCCCGATAGAGCCGGTCGCCCCGAATATGCTGACCGCGCGGCGCATTTACAAAAACGCCGTGCGCAGGACGGAAAACACCATGATCGCGGCAATCAGCCCGTCCACCCGGTCCAGCAGGCCGCCGTGGCCGGGGATAATATCGCTGGCGTCCTTCACATGGCTGCGCCGCTTGATCCAGCTTTCCAGAAAATCCCCCCCCTGCGCGGCCAGCGCCACCACAAGGGAGATCAGCACCGATTCCAGCACGCCCACCGGCCCGAACAGGCCCAGAACCGCCCCCGCAACAATCGCCAGAACCCAGCCGCCAGCCGTGCCGGACCAGGTTTTCTTGGGCGAGACCGCCGGCCAGATCTTCGGCCCGCCGATCAGGCGCCCGGCGAAATAGCCGCCAATGTCCGACAGCGCCACGATCAGCACCACCCAGAACACATAAAACAGCCCGTCCGCCGGTGTCAGGAAAATCGCCATCATGGCAATGCTGGCCGCGTTGATATAAAACTGCCCCGCCGCCAGCCAGGCCCATTGCACCTTGTCATCCCGATAGAGCGCGAGCGTCCCGATCCCCGCCACAATCAGGCCATAGCGCCAGTTGATCCAGTAGGTCACCAGAATCCCCAGCAAGGCAATCACCCACATCACCGCCAGTGTCTGGTTATCCTTTTCCAGCCCGTGGCCCAGCATATTGCGGTATTCCCACAGCATGACGCTGGCGCCGACAATCAGCAGCGCCACGACCCACAGCCCGCCCAGCTCGAACAGAACCGTCGCGGCGACGATCATCGCAATGGCGGAAAGCACCCGCGTGCCAAGGTCGGCGAACTTGCCCGAAGGTGCAGTCATCTTGTCAGCCTCTTGAAATACATCCGCAACAGCGGCCTAAACCTGCATGATTTCTTCTTGCTTGGCTTCCAGCGCCTTGTCGATATTGGCAATCGCCTTGTTCGTCAGGTCCTGGATTTCCTCGGCCCAGATCTTCTGGTCGTCCTCGGCCATGTGATCCTTCAGCTTTTTCAGGTGGTCCATGCCGTCGCGGCGCACGTTGCGCACGGCGATGCGGGCGTTTTCGGCATATTGGCCGGCCAGCTTCGACAGCTCCTTGCGGCGCTCCTCGTTCAGCTCGGGGATCGGCAGGCGCAGCGTCGTGCCGTCCATTACCGGATTAAGGCCCAGCCCCGACTGGCGGATCGCCTTGTCCACGGCCTGCACCATGGTTTTGTCCCAGACGTTGACGGAAACCATGCGCGGCTCGGGCACGTTGATTGTCGCCACCTGGTTGATCGGCGTCATCTGCCCGTAGGCATCCACCATCACCGCATCCAGCATAGAGGCCGAGGCCCGCCCCGTGCGCAGCGAATTGAAATCGTGCTTCAGCGAATTGAGCGCGCCGCTCATACGTTTTTCCAGATCGTCCAGATCAATTTCTTCGATGTCGTCGGACATGGCGTTCACTCCTGCTATTGGTTTAGGACGGTTCTACGACGGTAAACTGGCCTTTACCATCCAAAATGCTCAAAAATCCGCCGGGCGCGTCCAGCGAGAACACAATGATCGGCAATTTGTTGTCCCGCGCCAGTGCAATCGCCGAGGCATCCATCACCTTCAGGTTCTTTTGCAGCACGGTGTCATAGCTGACACGGTCATAGCGTTTCGCATCCGGGTTGCTCTTGGGGTCCTTGTCATAGATCCCGTCCACCTGCGTGCCCTTGAAGATCGCCTCGCAGCCCATTTCCGAGGCCCGCAGCGTCGCCGCCGTGTCGGTGGTGAAATAGGGGTTGCCGGTGCCGGCGGCAAAAACCACCACCCGTTTCTTTTCCAGATGGCGCACGGCGCGGCGGCGGATATACGGCTCGCATACCTGATCCATCGGAATGGCCGAGATCACGCGCGTGTGGATATCCAGCGATTCCAGCGCCCCCTGCATCGCCAGCGCATTCATCACCGTGGCCAGCATGCCCATGTAATCGGCCGTGGTGCGTTCCATGCCCTGCGCGCTGCCCTGCAATCCGCGGAAAATATTGCCGCCCCCGATCACCAGACAGATTTCAACGCCGGTGTCATGGACCTTCTTGATTTCGCGGGCAATGCGTTCAACGGTGGGGGGGTGCAGGCCGAACTGGGTGTCGCCCATCAGGGCCTCGCCCGAAATTTTCAACAGCACACGTTTATACTGCGGCTTGGTCTCGTTTTCCCCATCCGGCATGGCGCTGAATCTCCTGTCTGTTGATTTTGTGCAAGATGTCGCAAACGGGGGGAAATATCAATGCTATTCTACACCCCGAATATAGAAAAAGGGCGCCGCAGGTCAGCCCCGCAACGCCCTTTCGAATTCTGTCGGGCCTTTAGGCGCCCATGGTTTTCGCAACTTCGGCGGCGAAATCCTCTTCGACCTTCTCGATGCCTTCGCCAACCTGGACGCGGACAAACTCGATCACCTCGATGCCGGCATCCTTGGCCGCCTGCGCAACCGAGATATCGGGGTTCATGACGAATTTCTGGTTCAGAAGGGTAACTTCCTGATAGAATTTCTTCATGCGGCCCTTGATCATGCCCTGAATGATGTTTTCGGGCTTGCCGGATTCCTGTGCCTGCTCGGTCAGAACCTTTTCCTCGCGGGCAACCACGGCCGGATCCAGATCCTCTTCGGACAGCGAGGCCGGGTTGGTCGCGGCAATGTGCATGGCGATCTGCTTGGCAACATCCAGGTTGTCGCCCTTGATGGCGACCAGAACACCGATCTGCCCCATGCCGTCGGCGGCAGCATTGTGGACATAGGCCGCAACCGCATCGCCGGTGACGCGGGCCATGCGGCGCACGTTCATGTTTTCCCCGATGGTGCCGATTTTTTCGGCCACAACCTCGTCAACCGTCTTGCCGCCCATATCGGCCGCCTTCAGCGCGTCGATATCGTCCACGCCAAGGGCAACCCTGGTGATGTCGGCGACCATCTTCTGGAATTCCTCGTTCTTGGCCACGAAGTCGGTTTCCGAGTTCACCTCGACCGCAACGCCAACGCCGCCGTCCACGGCAACGCCAACCAGACCTTCGGCCGCGGTGCGACCGGATTTCTTGGCCGCCTTGGCCAGCCCCTTGGTGCGCAGCCAGTCGATCGCGGCTTCCATGTCACCTTCGGTGGCGGTCAGGGCCTTCTTGGCGTCCATCATACCTGCGGCGGTAATGTCGCGCAGTTCCTTAACCATTTTTGCAGTGATACCCATCACGGCTCTCCTTGTATAATCAGCGACGTCGGCGCGGGGCCGCTCGCAAAGGGATATGGGATGCCCGGCCTGTCTTTCAACACGGCCGGGCGATGCCTTTTACTTGGCGTCTTCAGCGGGGGCTTCTTCAACCACAACCACTTCTTCGACGACTTCCTCGACCGGGGCCTCTTCCAGCTCGCCGATGTCGATCCCGGCAGAACCCATCTGCGCGGCCATGCCGTCCAGCGCCGCACGGGCGATCAGGTCACAGTAAAGCGCAATGGCGCGTGCCGCGTCGTCGTTGCCCGGAACCGGATAATCGATGCCCGAGGGATCGGAGTTGGAGTCGAGAATAGCGATAACCGGAATGCCCAGCTTCTTGGCTTCGGCCACGGCCAGCGCTTCCTTGTTGGTGTCGATGACGAACATGATGTCCGGCACGCCGCCCATTTCGCGAATACCGCCCAGCGACAGCTGCAGTTTGGTCTGCTCGCGGGTCATTTTCAGCAATTCTTTTTTGGTCAGCCCTTCAACACCGGCTTCCAGTTTCTCGTCCAGCGCCTTCAGACGG
>JALWQC010000295.1 GCA_027080755.1 Paracoccaceae bacterium | reverse complement strand
CATGACGATTTTATTGTCAAAGTGCCCAATTCCAGCGGCCACAAACATCTGGTTGTCGGCGAACAAACCGTTGTCAGCTGGCAAACCGAAGATTGCCGGGCGCTCGACGCCTAGGTTTACGGGGCCGTGCCTTGCGCGGCCTCGATTTCCTGTGCCGGATATTGCCCGTGGCACAGGGATAGATTTAACGGGTGAAACAGGGAGAAGCTCAATGAAGCTCAAAAACGTTCTATTCAGTGCAACCGCCCTTCTGGCCGTCGGCACAGTAGCCGCAACCGCAGGCACCCTTACCGTGGTGTCCTGGGGCGGTGCCTATACGAAATCGCAGGTCGAAGCCTACCACAAACCGTGGATGGAAAAGACCGGCAACACCATCGTTTCCGAGGATTACAACGGCGGTCTGGCCGAAATCAAAGCACAGGTAGAGGCCGGCAATGTCAGCTGGGACGTGGTGGACGTTGAACTGTCCGACGCGGTTCGCGGTTGCGACGAAGGCCTGCTGGAAGAAATCGACAAATCCATCCTGCCGCCCGCCCCCGATGGCACCCCGGCCGAGGAAGATTTCATCCCCGGCGCCCTGCAGGATTGTGCCGTTGCCAACATCGTCTGGTCCACTATCTTTGCCGTAGATTCCAGCAAGACCCACGGCGTTGACAGCATCGACGATTTCTTCAACACCACCGACTTCCCGGGCAAGCGCGGCATGCGCAAGGGGCCGAAAGCCAACCTGGAAATGGCGCTGATGGCCGACGGTGTTCCCGCCGATCAGGTTTACGACGTGCTGAACACGCCCGAAGGTGTAGACCGCGCCTTTGCCAAGCTGGACACCATCAAGGACGACATCGTCTGGTGGGAAGCCGGCGCACAGCCGCCGCAGCTGCTGGCCGACGGCGAAGTCACCATGACCACCGCCTATAACGGCCGTATCTTCAACGCCGCGGTGGCCGAGAACAAACCCTTCGAGGTTATCTGGGACGGCCAGATCATGGACTTTGACCTCTGGGTTATTCCCAAAGGTGCGCCGAACAAGGATCTGGCTCTGGACTTCATCGCCTTCTCGACAGACACGCAGCGTCTGGCCGATCAGGCATCGTGGATTTCCTACGGTCCGGCCCGCAAATCCTCGGGCGCGCTCGTCGGTCTTTACAGCGACGGCAAGACCGAAATGGGTCCGCATATGCCGACCGCCGAAGCCAACCTGAAAAATGCGCTGGTTAACGACTTCGAATTCTGGGCAGACAATGCTGACCAGTTGAACGAGCGTTTCAACGCCTGGCTGGCAAAATAAAACCTGACGGGAGGGGTGTTCTGCCCCTCCCGCCTCCTTTTTTTGCGGGGAATATCCATGAGCGACGACACGCACACAGGGCCGGTTCTGGCCGCCGATGGCACGCCTTTGAAAAAGAAGCTTGCGCAAGCTCTTTTTGTAAGCCGTGCAAGGGCCTTTGCACTGGTTGCGCCGCTTTTGCTCTTTATTGTCATCAGCTTCATGGTGCCGATCATTTCCCTTATGATACAAGGGGTTAAAAACGATACCTTTTCGCGGAACATGCCGCTGACCACGGCGGTTCTGGCCGATTGGGACACGACCACGCCGCCGGATGAATCCATGTATGCCGCCCTTGTCGGGGATCTGATACAGGCCCGGAAAGACAAGACAATCGGGCAGGTCGCAACACGGGTCAACCGCGAGCTGTCCGGCACCCGTTCCATGTTTACCAAAACCGCCCGCAAGGCCGCGAAGCTGTCCCCCCCCTACGCCGCAGCCTTGCAGGACATCGACGAGGACTGGGGCGATATGGCTGTCTGGCAGGCAATGAAAGTGGCCTCGCTGAAATATTCACCGGCTTTCTATGCGGCGGCGCTTGATATGGAATACAAGGCCGACGGTTCATTCGAGCGTCTGCCCGAGCGGGACCGCATCTATGTCTATCTGTTCATCAAAACCATCCTGATTGCCGCGACCGTAACCCTGGCAACGCTGGTGCTGGGCTATCCGGTTGCCTGGCTGCTGGCCAGCCTGCCGGCGCGCCAGTCCAACCTGCTGATGATTCTGGTGTTGCTGCCGTTCTGGACCTCGCTTCTGGTGCGCACAACGGCCTGGATTGCCATGTTGCAGGCGCACGGGGTGCTGAACAATCTTTTTGTCTGGATCGGCCTGACCGACGATGACCACCGTTTCAGCCTGATCTACAACATGACCGGCACAATTATCGCCATGACGCATATCCTGCTGCCGTTCATGATCCTGCCGCTTTATTCGGTAATGAAGGGCATTCCGCCCTCTTACCTGCGGGCGGCCAAATCGCTGGGCGCGACCAACTGGACGGCCTTCTGGCGAGTGTATTTCCCCGGCACGATCCCGGGGATCGGCGCGGGCGGGCTGCTCGTCTTTATTCTGGCGATCGGCTACTACATCACGCCGGCACTGGTTGGCGGGCAGGACGGACAGATGATTTCCAACTTCATTGCCTATCACATGCAAAAATCGCTGAACTGGTCACTGGCAGCGGCGCTTGGCGGGATTTTGCTGATGATTGTGCTGATCTTCTACTGGCTCTACGACAAGATCGTGGGCATTGATAACATGAAAATGGGTTAACCTATGGCCAAGCTTCCCCCTTATACCACAACGGGCCAGAAGATCTGGCACTATACCTTCCGGTTTCTGACGGGGCTGGTGTTTCTGTTCCTGATCACCCCGATCCTGATCATCATCCCGCTCAGCTTCAACCACGAGCCCTATTTTACCTTCACCTCCGGCATGCTGCATCTGGACCCCGAGGCCTATAGCCTGCGCTGGTATCGCGATATTTTCGCCAACGGCATGGTAAACCCCGATGCGACGGGGGCGGAATGGTGGTCCGATATGTGGAACAATGCCCAATGGATCCGCGCCACCAAAAACAGCTTTATCATCGGCTTCTGGGCCACATTGCTGGCCACCGGTTTCGGCACATTGGCCGCCATCGGCCTCAGCCGCTCGGAAATGCCGTTCAAAGGGGCGATCATGTCCTTGCTGATCTCGCCGATGATCGTGCCGCTGGTGGTGACGGCAGCCGGGATGTTCTATTTCTACTCCAACGATTTCAACCCGTTTGTAGAAGGCAAGCAAGCCCTGGCCGGTTCCAAACTGGGGGTAATTCTGGCCCATGCGGCGCTTGGCACACCTTTTGTGATTATCACGGTTACCTCGACGCTGGTCGGGTTTGACAAAAGCCTGACGCGGGCCTCGGCCAATATGGGGGCCGGTCCGCTGCGCACCTTTTTCAAGGTCCAGATGCCGCTGATCCTGCCCGGGGTGATTTCCGGCGGCCTGTTCGCCTTTATCACCTCTTTTGACGAGGTCGTCGCCGTGCTGTTTCTGGCCGGCCCCGAGGATAAAACCATCCCGCGCCAGATGTGGTCCGGTATCCGCGAACAGATCAGCCCGACCATTCTGGCCGTGGCGACAATTCTGGTGGCCATCTCTATCGTGCTGCTGGCTACGCTGGAAATGCTGCGCCGCCGCTCGGAACGCTTGCGCGGCCTATCCCCGTCCTAGCCCAGAATATACAACCAGACGGGTATGGTCAGGATTGACAACCCCGTTGCCAGCAGAACCGCGCTGGCGGCGGCCCCTACGGCACGGTTATACATTTTCGCAAACACATAGGCATTCACCCCCGGCGCCATCGACGCCGTAACCACGGCCGAGCGGGTGAATTCCACCGACAGATCGAAAACCTGCGTGGCCAGCACATAGGCCACGGCCGGATGCACCAGCAGGGACAGAACGGTAATCAGCCCCGCCTCGCCAACAGAGGCGCGCAGGCTGTAGCGGGTCAGCATACCGCCCAGGCCGAACAGCGCCGCCGGCAGGGCCGCACGGGCCACCAGCTCAATGGCCGGCAGGACGGCGGACGGCAGGACAAGGCCGGACAGGTTGACCACAAACCCCAGCGCCAGCCCGATCATCAGCGTGTTGCGGAACATGGCGCGCGCGATAACACGGGTCGTCCCCGCCAGCCCGCGCCCGTCGGAGCGCGCCGCCTCCATCACCGAAATGCCGACAAGATAGATCAGCGGAGCATGGACAGACAGGATCACGAAATTCCCCGCCAGTGCATCAGGGCCGTAGGCACGCTCCATAATCGGCAGGCCCAGCAGAAGCGAGTTCGAAAACATCGCCCCGAAACCGATCGCCACCGAATCCCCCGGGCGGCGTTTGAACAAAACCCGCGCCCCGACAATCCCCAGCACAAAGGCCGCGAAGGCCCCGCTGAAAAAGGTCACCAGCAAGCGCCAGTCGAAATAGGCCCCCAGATCCAGCCGCATAATGTTCAGAAACAGCAAGGACGGCACCGCGAATTTGATCGCGAAATCCATCAGGCCGTCCACCGCGCTATCCCCGAACACCTTCAGCCGCACGGCCAGATACCCCGCGCCGATCACCAGAAAGACGGGCAGGACGACCTCTAGCAGATCAAGGATCATGCGGGTAACTCGATGACCATCCCGTCATAGGCAGGGGTTACATGGTCGGGGGTTTCCCCGTTCAGGACATCGTAATCCAGATCGATATGCATGTTGGTCAGCACCCCGCGGGCCGGTTTTGCGCGCGCAATCCATTCCAGCGTGCGTTCCAGATGCGCGTGGGTGGGGTGGGGCTTGTAGCGCAGCGCATCCACCACCCAGACATCGAGGTTTTCCAGCGCCTGCCAGGAAGGCTCGTAAATCTCGGCCGCGTCGGGCAGATAGGCCAGCCCCCCGATCCGGAAACCCAGCGCATCAATCCGGCCGTGTTTGGCCAGAAACGGCTGGAAGGCAACAGGCCCCGCCGCCCCGGGGATTTCCACCGGCCCCTCCAGTTCCTGCAACTCCAGTATCGGCGGATAAGAACTGCCGGGTGGCTGGATAAAGGCATAGCCAAAGCGCGCCAGCAGGCTGTCGGTGCATTCGGGGCTGGCCCAGACCGGCAAGCGGGAACCGCGGTTGAAAACCACCATGCGCAGATCATCGATGCCGTGGGTATGATCGGCGTGTTCATGGGTGTAAATCACCCCG
>JALWQC010000294.1 GCA_027080755.1 Paracoccaceae bacterium | reverse complement strand
GCAACAGCTCCGCCGGAGTCAGCGCCCAGAAAACCGCCGGGGACAGGGCCAGCCGCCCCATCCCCAGCCGCATCAGCGCCCCCCATTCCAGCCTCATTCCGGCACGCTGAACGTCACCTTCAGCAAACGCCCCGCCGCCTGTGCCGCCGCGACCGGCCCGCCCTCTATGCCCATGCCGGACAGCTCCGGCACGCGGATATCCATGCCGCCCCCGCGCAGGCCCGCGCATAGCAACGCCAGCAGGTCGCGCGCGGAAAAGCCCCCGTTTTCAAACCGTTGCACCAGATCCATCAGGCTTCCGCTTTCCAGTTCCGTTTCCAGTTCCGCCAGCGCCCCGAGGGTCAGGCGCATCTTGCGCGCCTGCCCGTCCAGCACCAGCTCCACCTCGCCGTGATAGGGGTTCGCCATCAGATTGCCGTAAACCCGAGCGCCCCGGCCGAGGACAGCGCAAGGTCATAGCTGGCCTCGCCGTCGTATTTGCCCGCATATTCCAGCGAGGTGATCTGGAAGGCCCCCTCGATAATACCGAAATCGGGGATAACCACCTGAAACGCGGGGGTGTTGCCGTCAAAAAAGATCTGGCGCACCCGTTCGTCCGTCGCCTGGTCGCGAAACACCCCCGCGCCGCTGATCGCCGCGGATCGCACACCCGCCCCGCCCAGCAGCTCGCGCCAGCCACCGGCGCTTTCCAGATTGGTCACATCGACCGTTTCGGCGTTGAAAGTAATGCGGCTCGCCCGCAGGCCGGCCACCGTTACAAAGGTGCCGCTGCCGTCCATATCCACCTTGATCAGCAGATCCTTGCCTTTTTGCGCAGTCATATCGAATTCCTTAAGCTAGATGTTTTCCACTACGGCCAGAAACCGCATATCGATGCGGCGCAACTCGGGCGCCACGCCCCGTTTGGCCTGCGCTTTGACAAAACGCAGGGCCACCAGATGCCCGCCGCTCAGGGGCAGCGCCGCATCCACCAGAATATTCCCGATCGCCGCGGCAACCGCCTTGGCCTCGGCAAAACCGCTGGCTTGCGAATGCACGGAAACGGCAAATTCATGCCGCCCCCCGCGCGAGGTAACCGTGTCGAAGGGCTTGACCCCCTCTTCGCCGAAGGTCACGAACGGCCCCGCCGGCAGGGCGCTGCCCGCGGGGATCGGGGCGTCGTAAATCTCGGATCCCACCAGCGCGGACAGGGTCGCATCCCCGCTTAGCGCCGTGTAGATCGCGCCCTGCAAGGCGCCTGACAGTTCCATGCTCATTCCTTGCCCTCCTCGGCCCAACATTCCAGCCAGCGCCCCCCGGGATCGTATTCCGAGACCGCCAGTATCGCGTAAACCCGCGCGCCGTCGCGAAACCGCTGGTCCGGCCGCGGCCGGCGGACCGAGCCTTGCGGCGCCCCGCGCACCACAATGCGCAACCGCAACCGCGAGACAGCACGCGCCCCCACCAGCGTTTCCCGCCCCGAGCGCGCATCCACATCCCCCCAGAGCGTCCCCAGCGCCACCCAGCTGACAACAAATCCCCCCTTGCCGTCGGGGGTGTTCACCCGTTCCTCCAGCACCAGTTTGCGGCTTAACTTCACCGTCATCGTGCCGCTCCTATGCGAATGGCCCGATGGCTTTCCAGCAGCGCCATAACGCCAAAGGGCATGCCGTTCACCCGCCCCTCGCCGCTGCGGTTTTCGTAATAGCTCGCCGCCAGCAACAGCATCGCCTGTCGCAAATCCGCCGGCACTTTGGCCCATGTGCCATAGCCGGCCTCGAATCCGACAACCACCGCGCCGTCCCGGGCAATCACCGGCAACAAGGCCCCCGTCGCCACCAGTTTCGGCGTGCGGGCATCGCGTTCCAGCCGGTATTGCGCGCTGTCCACCGGGGTCGCGGTGCCGGTTGCGTCATACAGCGTCACATCGTTGATCGCGCTGACCGGCGCCACGGGCAACACCTGCACCCGCCCCCCCGACCAGCGGGTCAGGCGCAAGGCCATCTGGCGGGTCAGTAAAATCTTGCCGATGCGCGCCTCTATCGCCGCCATTGCCGCGCGCAGATACAGCTCCAGCGCGGCGTCCTCGCTGCCGTCGTCGCTAAAGCCCGAGCCGGTCTTCAGATGCTCGCCAAATTCGCGGATCGGCAGTTTCGCCACCGTCGGCGTTGTCAGTTCTTCCAAAATCATGTGCATTTCCTTTCGGCAACACGAAACAATATGGTGCGTTCCAGTTCCCGCCCCGTGGTGGTTTCGATACGGCTTGACACCATGTAGATCCGCCCGGGCAGGCCGCCGGCAAAGCGGGCCTTGCTGCCGGTTGCCAGACATTCCTGGAACACGACGCGCAATTCCCCGGGCGCGTCCTCTACCGGGCGGATCCGCCAGCCGAGGTCGGCTGCGACGCGCTCGCCGCGCTCCAGATAGCCACGGTTCCAATCCACGCCCAGTTCCAGTTCCGAATCCGGGTCTTTGACAAAATATCCGCTCATGGGGTGCAATCCTTGTGTAATAACAGGCCCCCCGCACCGCTCGAGCGGAGGATCAGCAAACTGGACAATGCAGGGGGCCGGCCTGCCCCGAAGGGCAGACCCCCTCGCCAACCGCCTTAGGTCAGCGAGAATTTCAGAAGCTTGATCGCGGCGAAATCCGACACGTCCCCGCCGATGCGCTTGGTGGCATAGAACAGCACATGCGGCTTGGCGCTGAAGGGGTCGCGCAGGATGCGCAGGTCGGGACGTTCCGCGATGGTGTAACCGGCGGCAAAATCGCCAAAGGCAATCGCCGTGGCATCCGGCGCAATGTCGGGCATGTCCTCGGCGATCAGCACCGGATAGCCCATCAGACGCGCCGGCTCGCCCGCGGCCAGACCGTCGGACCACAGGAAACGCCCGTCCGCATCCTTCATCTTGCGCACGGCGCCCGCGGTCTTGGAATTCATCACGAAAGAGGCATTGGCGCGGTAGCGTGCGCCCAGCGAATACACCAGATCGACGATGGAATCCGCCGGCTCCGTCCCGTTGAAATCCCCGGCATTGCCCGTGGCGACATAGCCCAGATTGCCCCAGCTCCAGCTGCCCTCTGCCACGGCGGGATAGGTCAGGAAACCGGTCGGCTTGTCCACACCGTCGCCGGAAATAAACGCCACCCCTTCGGAGCGCGCGAATTTGTCGGCGATCCGGCTGGCCAGCCAGCCCTCTACATCAAAGGCCGTGTCATCCAGCAGACGTTGCGAGGCCTTGGGTAGCGCCGAAAGCTCGTGCAGCGGAATGGAAATGCGGTCCACCTGCGGCGTACCGGTTTCCACCTGCGTCGCGGTTTCATTGGCCCAGCCCGCATCGATATCCGTATGGTCCACCAGCACGTCAAAGGCGGTGGATTCCACCTGCACCACATTGGCAATGGCACGGATGCTGGAGGCCCCGCGCAGAACGCCGCTGATCTGCTCGGCCGTCTGGGGATCCACCAGATAGCCACCGTCGGCCGAAACCGCGGTGGACAGGGCTTTTTCCTCTACCGGAAGGCCGCGCAGCGCGTCATCGTCGCCCGAGCGCAGATAGGCCGAAAACGCCTTCTTGTGGGGGACTTCAACCTCGGCCACAGCCGAAAGAATGGGGCGCGAGGCCGGGATGGATTTACGATCATACATGTTCAAACGATCTTCCTGTTCTTTGAGTTTAGATTTAATTTCATCGCGAAAGGCACTGAATTCACTCAGAAACCCTTGCATTGCTGCCTTGACTTCTACCCCAGGCATTTCTCCCGTCTGGCGGGATTTCTTTTCATTGGTCTGCATATTTTTCCCCTTCAAATCAGGCCAGCAAATCGCGTGCCTGCCGGAACGTCTCGGCCAGGCTTGCCGCCAGTGCCGCCTCGTCATCCGAAGCCGCTACACGCGCCTCCGAAAGCATCGGGAAGGTCACAAGCGACACCTCCCAAAGTTCAATTTCATGGAGCAGCCGCCCGCCCCCCGCCGCTTTTTCCGACCGCAGCGCCCGGTAACCGATCGACAGCCCGTCAATCGCCCCGGCCTTCAGCAGGGCCAGCGCCTCGCGGCCGGCCTGCACCTCGGTCAGAAGACGGCCCTTGACGCACAGGCCCCTGGCGTCCTCGAACACCGTGTCCCAAACCCCGATCGGCTGGTGCGGGTTATGCTGCCACAGCATCTTGACCTTGCCGCCACGGGTTTTCAGCCGCTCGAGCGAGGCCTGATACGCCCCCGCCTGCACCACATCGCCGCCCTGGTCCCCGACCCCGAAAAGCGAGGCATAGCCAACGATCTCCGCATTGTCCTGAAGACCGGCCCCTGCCTTGAAACGACAGAATTTCGTTTCATATTCCGGTATCGGCATCCTGTTTGCGTTCATGCCATTCCCTTTCAATTTCCTTTTCCATAGATCCGGGATGCGACGCCAAACAGAACCACTAAACCAGTTTAGTAGTTCTGTTTTACACGCCGTATCCATTTGATATCACAGGGGTATCCTGTCAGCTTCCGCTCAGGAACTTGTAGACCGCGTCGGCGGCAAACATGCCCGCCGCGCCATAAACCGCCAGCCACATGCGCCGCTCCAGCCGTTCCAGCATCGCCTCTATCGCCTGCAGGCGCCGCTCCAGCCCCATCCAGCGTTCCTCTGTCACACGCTCGTGCGCCTCGATCCGCGCCGAGGCCGCATCGAACGGTTCATACAGGTATTTCGACCCGCTGCGCCGGCTCATGCATCCTCTGCCAACGCGGGCAGCCCCAGCATCTGTCGTTTTTCCGCCTGCGTCAGGAATTCGGCCCCCGAGACCGCACGCCATTTGGCCTCGCGCTCCGTGGCCAGCGCCGGAATGCCGTCCAGATCGGCCTTCAGCACCAGATCCTCGCCGAACAGCGGCCCCAGCCAGCCCGACAGGGCCGCCAGCGTCTTGCCCACCAGCGGCAGCACCGTCAGGCGGTAAAAGGCGCGGTTTGCCTCCTGATAATTGGCATAGGTCGCATCCCCGGGCAGGCCCAGCAGCATCGGCGGCACGCCGAAGGCCAGCGCCACTTCGCGCGCGGCACTTTCCTTGGTTTGCTGGAACTCCATATCCGAGGGGCTGAAC
>JALWQC010000293.1 GCA_027080755.1 Paracoccaceae bacterium | reverse complement strand
GGCCCAACACGCGCGCGATTCTGTGCGTGCATCTGGCCGGCTGGCCCTGCGATATGGACGGTTTTGCCGCGCTGGTGGAGGGGCGCAACATCCGCCTGATAGAGGATTGCGCCCAGGCCCACGGCGCAACCTACAAGGGGCGGCCGGTCGGCGGGCTGGGCGATGTGGCGGCCTGGTCATTCTGTCAGGACAAGATCATGACCACCGGCGGCGAGGGGGGCATGGTCACCTGCAATGACGGGGATATCTGGAAACGGATGTGGGCCTATAAGGACCACGGCAAGGGCTGGGATAGCGTTTACAATCAGGCGCATCCCCCCGGTTTCCGCTGGCTGCACGACGGCTTCGGTAGCAATTTCCGTATGACGGAAATGCAGGCCGCTATCGGACGGATCCAGTTGCGCCGCCTGCCCGACTGGCACCGGCAGCGGGTGGAAAACGCGGCCGAGCTGCGCGACAGCCTGCGCCCCTTTGCCGATATTTTGCGCATCCCCGCGCCGCCGGAGGGCCACGCCTTTTACCGCTTTTACGCCTTCGTGCGCCCCGATGCCCTGCCCGACGGCATGACACGCGACGATCTGGCGGATATGTTCACGGCGCAGGGCCTGCCCTGTTATCAGGGCTCCTGCGGGGAAATATATCGCGAAAGGGCCTTCGACGGCACGGGGTTGCGGCCGGAAACGCGGCTGCAGAATGCGCGCGAGCTGGGGGAAACAAGTCTGATGTTTCTGACCCACCCGGGCGTGTATAAGGTGACGGTGAAACCGGATTATCCAAGGACAGGAAAACTATGAAAACAGTACTCATTACCGGCACCGCCGGCTTTATCGGCTTTCATCTGGCGCGGCGGCTGCTGCAACAGGGCTATCGGGTGGTGGGCTATGACGGAATGACGGATTACTACGACGTCCGCCTGAAGGAACGCCGCCACCAGATGCTGCTGCAGAACGAGAATTTTTCCTGCAAGACCGGCATGTTGGAGGATTTCGAAACCCTGAAAACCCTGTGCGACGAAACCCGCCCCGACGTTATCGTCCACCTCGCGGCACAGGCCGGTGTGCGCTATAGCCTGGAAAATCCGCGCGCCTATATCGACGCCAATATCGTCGGCACTTTCAACGTGATGGAATGCGCCCGCGAACTGGGGGTGGAGCATCTGCTGATGGCCTCTACCTCGTCGGTTTATGGCGCGAACGAGGAAATGCCCTTTGTCGAAACCGAAAAGGCCGACACGCAGTTGACCATCTACGCCGCGACGAAAAAGGCGGGGGAATCGATGGGCCATTCCTATGCGCATCTGTGGAATCTGCCGGTGACGATGTTCCGGTTTTTCACGGTTTACGGGCCCTGGGGGCGGCCGGATATGGCGCTGTTCAAATTCACCAAGGGCATTCTGGAAGACACCCCGATCGATATCTACAACAACGGCGATATGTATCGCGACTTCACCTATGTGGAGGATCTGGTAAAGGGCATCGCTTTGTTGATAGAGGCGGTGCCGCAGCGCCCCGAAACCCCGCAGGACATCCCCGCGGGTGACAGCCTGTCCCCGGTCGCGCCGTTCCGGGTGGTGAATGTGGGCAACTCCGACAAGGTGCGCCTGCTGGACTATATAGAGGCGATCGAGGCCGAGCTGGGCAAGCCCGCCATCCGCAACTACATGCCCATGCAAAAGGGCGACGTCCCCGCGACATGGGCCAACGCCGATCTGCTGAAAACCCTGACCGGCTATAAACCGCAAACGGACATCCGCGACGGTGTGGCAAAGTTCGTGCAGTGGTATCGCGACTATTACGGGGTATAGAAAATGGCCGCCGCAGCCCCTTTCCCCCTCTGGCGGCTTCTGGCCGAGGATCTGGCGACGAACCGGACGGCGGGCCTGCTGACGCTGGTGTTTCTGGTGAATTTCCGGCTGGGGCAGCGCTTGCTGGCGGCGCGGCGGCGTTTCGGGGCGGGGATGTGGATTTTCTATATCTTTCCGCTGGTTACGGCGCGGATACTGGCACCGGTTTTCGGCTGCTCTGTACCGTTTTGCGTGCAGATGGGGCGGCGGGTGCGCTTTCGGCACGGGCTATACGGGGTGTTTGTGTCCGGCCGGGCCAGTATCGGGGACGATTGCGAAATCCTGCATCAGGTGACGATCGGGGCGGGGCGCAAGGGCTCGCCGCAACTGGGGCCGGGGGTTTTTGTCGGGGCCGGTGCGAAAATCATCGGCAAGGTGCATCTGGGGCAGGGGTGTAAAATCGGGGCGCAGGCGCTGGTTGTCACGGATGTGCCGGATCGCGCCCGCTGTTTTGCCCCGCCCGCCCGCATTGTCGAAGCCGCGCCGCATGGATAGGCCGCGCCACGGATTGCGGGGGCGGGTGCTGCGGAATTTTTCCGGCCTGCTGGCGGTGCGCGGGATCAATCTGGTGATTCCGGTGCTGGTGCTGCCCTATATCCTGCGCCGGATCGGGTTGGAGGCTTACGGGCAGATCGCCTTTGCGCTGGCGTTTGCGACGTTTTTCGGGGCGGTGATCCAGTACGGCTTCGGGATCTCGGCCGTGGGGCGGATTGCGCGGGCGCGCGGGGACGATGCGCAGGTGGCGCGGGTGTTCGGCGCGACCTTTGCCACGACGCTGTTGCTGACGCTGGTATGCGCGCTGGTATACGGCGCGATTGTGCTGGCGGTGCCGGCGATGGCGGCGCAGGGGATGCTGTATTTCGGGGCGTTTACGCTGGTGGCGGCGACGGCGCTGTTCCCGCACTGGCTGTTTCTGGGGTTGGAGCGTTCCTATCTGGCGGCGCTTGTGATGCTGTTCGTGCGGCTGGGGTATGTGCTGCTGCTGCCGGTGCTTATCCGCGGGCCGCAGGACTATGCGCTGGTGCATCTGCTGAACGGAACCACGGTGCTGGTCGGGGTGCTGGCGGCGCTCGGGATTGCGGTGTACGGGCTGGGCGTGCGGCCGGTGCGCCCGACGCTGGCCGAGGTCCGCGGGACATTGCGGCAGGGGTTTCGGGTATTTCTGATCCAGTTTGTGCCGAATTTATACAATAATGCGCTGGTTTTCGTGTTGGGGCTAAGCGCGCCGGCGGCTCTGGTCGGGGTGTTCAGCGTGGCCAACAGCATTGTAGAGGTCGTGATTTCCGTCGGGCGGATGCTGTCGAACGCGTTTTTGCCGGTGCTGGCAAAGGATATGTCGGTGCATGGCAAATATGCGGCGCTGATGCTGGGGCTTGGCGGGGCGGCGGCGCTGGCCTTGCTGGGGCTGGCGGTGCCGCTGGCGGGGTTTCTGGCGCCGGACAACGGGCCGGAAATTGCCGCCTCTATCCGGCTGATCGGGCTAAGCGTGCCGCTGGCGGGGGGGTATCTGGCCTATAACATCAACTATCTGGTGGTAAGCGGGCAGGATGGGGCCGCGGCGGGGATCACGGTTGCAGGCTCGATCGCGGGGATGGGGCTGGTGCTGGCGCTGGTGCCGGCCCTGCAGATTGACGGGGCGATTGCGGTGCTGCTGCTGACCCGCCTCGGGCTGTTTGCGGCGTCGTTTCTGCACTACCGGAAATTGCAGCGGAGCGGGGGAAAAATGCAAAGGATATCAGGATGATGGACCCTCCGCGCGTATTTATCGCCGCTTTGCCGAGCGGCTTTTTCGGCAATGCCGGCCAAAGCTGGGAAACGCTGGATCTGGCGCGGATCGGCGCGGCGATCGGGGCGCTCGGCTTTCAGGTGGTGCAAACCACGATCGACGCGCTGGCGGATCTGGACCTGCGGGCGCGGGATGTGGTGGTTTACACGTCCTCGGACGCGCCGGCGATCCGGTCCTATTTGCGCGACGTGCTGTATTTCGTCAACCAGAAATGCCGCCTTGTCCCCCGGTACGAGCTGCTGCTGGCCCATGAAAACAAGGGTTTTCAGGAGTTGGAGAAGAAAGAGCGCGGCATCGGCAACCTGCGCGGCTTCTACCATTATGATCCCGGGGCCTACACGGGCGGTTTTCCCGCCGTTTACAAACGCCCCGACGGCGCGGGGGGCAGCACGGTGCGGCTGTTGAAGGATGCGCGGGATGCACGGCGGGTGGTGCGGCAGGATTTCGCCCCCGGCCTGCGCCGCCGCCTGATCCTGCTGCAACGCCGCGCCAGACTGCCGGCGGCGGCTTTTGCGATATACCGCTACCGGCACAAGGGGTTGCGGCCCTATGTCTGTCAGGAATTTATCGCGGATCTGGATTGCGACTACAAGGTGCTGGTGTTTGCGGACCGGTTTTTCGTGCTGAAACGCTTCGTGCGGTCGCGGGATTTTCGCGCCAGCGGCAGCGGCA
Organism: Paracoccaceae bacterium; assembly: GCA_027080755.1. Classification (GTDB taxonomy): domain Bacteria; phylum Pseudomonadota; class Alphaproteobacteria; order Rhodobacterales; family Rhodobacteraceae; genus NORP23. The sequence goes on along the minus strand of JALWQC010000293.1, from coordinate 781 downwards.
ATTTCGATTTCGCGGTAGAGGCCCCGCCCGAAGTGTTGCGCTTTGCCGCCGGGGTGTTCGAGCGGATGGAGGTGCCGTTTATCTCGCTCGATATTGCGGTCTCGGGGGGGGGATGCCATCTGATCGAATACCAGTCTCTGAACTTCGGGCCGACGACCCTGACGAAATCGCGGTTCCATTACCGCCGGCGCGGCGAGCAGTGGCAAAAGGTGGACGGGCCCGCCGACCTGAACGAAAATTTCGCCCATGCCTATGTGGAATTCCTGCGCCCGGACGCCCCGCATGGCTGAGCTGTCGGGCAAGCGGGTGACGCATGTGATCACCGGTCTGGGCGATGGCGGGGCCGAGGCGGCGCTGGTGCGGCTGGTGCTGGCGGACAGCGCCAACCGGCACAGCGTGATTTCCCTGATGGAGGGGGGGAAATATGCGCCGGTGTTGCAACAGGGCGGGATTGATGTCGCCAGTGCGGGGATGCGGCGGGGGCGCTCGGGGCTGCGGGACTTTCTGCGCCTGCGGGCGATGATCCGCGCGAGCCGTCCCGATGTGGTGCAGACGTGGATGTATCACGCGGATCTTCTGGGCGGTCTGGCGGCGCGCATGGCCGGTGTGCGCGCCGTGGTCTGGGGCATCCGCCATGCAGAGGTGGAGGACGCCGCGCGGGGGACGCGGGCGGTGCTGCGGGCCTCGGCGGGGTTGAGCCGTCGGGTGCCGGCGCGGATTGTGGCCTGTGCGCAAAGGGCGCGGGATGTGCATGTGCGTGCGGGCTATGACGCGGGGCGGA
>JALWQC010000292.1 GCA_027080755.1 Paracoccaceae bacterium | reverse complement strand
GGGTGAAGGGGCGGCCGGTGGTGGCGCTGACGTTTTACCGTTCCTTGATGCAGGGGGCGGGGTTGCAGCCGGTTAACCTGTTGATAAATCAGCTTTTACAGCGGGGGGTGAATCCGCTTCCGGTTTATGTGGCCTCGTTGAAAGATGCGGTTTCGGCGGCAACTCTGGCGCGGATTTTCGATCAGGTGCCGCCGGATGTGGTGCTGAACGGCACCAGCTTTGCCGTGTCCTCGCCCCAGTCCGGCAGGCAGGGCCATCAGCCGACGCCGCTGGATGCAACCGGCGCGCCGGTATTCCAGATTGTCTTTGCCGCCGGCACCAAAGAAAACTGGGAAAGTGGCAGCAGTGGCCTGTCGGCGCGCGATATTGCCATGAATGTCAGCCTGCCGGAAATCGACGGGCGCATCCTGACCCGCGCGGTCAGTTTCAAGGGCGAGGCCTATTTCGACGAGGCAACCGAATGTCTGGTCAGCCAGTATCGCGCCCATGAAGAGGGCATCGCCTTTGTCGCGGATCTGGCGGCCAACTGGGCTGCATTGGGGGCGACTCCGGTTTTCGATCGCAAGGTGGCGCTGGTGCTGGCGAATTATCCCAACAAGGACGGACGGCTGGCCAACGGGGTGGGGCTGGATACGCCGGCGGCGACGGTGGATGTGTTGCGGGCGCTGGAAACGGCGGGGTATGGCACCTGTGATCTGCCGCAGGATTCCGCCGATCTGATGGCGCGCATTCTGGCCGGCCCGACCAACTGGCTGACGGATCGTGTGGCCCGGACCGGCGGCATACGCATGCGTATGGCCGACTATCGCCGTGCGTATGGTCAACTGCCGGCCGACATACGCCGCCGTATGGAGGACCGCTGGGGCGCGCCGGAACAGGATCCGTTTTTTGTCAAAGACGGGGGGTATTTTGCCCTGTCCGTTCTGACCTTCGGCAATGTCGTTGTCGGCATCCAGCCCGCGCGCGGCTATAATATCGACCCGACGGATACCTACCATTCGCCCGACCTTGTGCCGCCGCACAACTATCTTGCCTTCTATTTCTGGCTGCGCCACCGGTTTGGCGCCAATGCCATTGTGCATATGGGCAAGCATGGCAATCTGGAATGGCTGCCGGGCAAGGCGCTGGCCCTCTCGGATGAATGTTTCCCCGCCGTTGCCCTTGGGCCGACCCCGCATTTCTACCCGTTTATCGTCAACGACCCCGGCGAAGGCTCGCAGGCCAAGCGGCGCACGCAGGCGGTGATTATCGACCATCTGACCCCGCCGCTGACCCGCGCCGAGACCTACGGCCCGCTCAAGGATCTGGAGGCTTTGGTCGATGAATATTACGAGGCCGCAGGCGTGGACCCGCGCCGTCTCGATTTTCTGCGCCGCGAAATTCTGTCCCTGACGCAGGCCACGCGCATTGACGAGGACGCGGGGATTGACTGGGATTCCGACGAGCAGAGCCAGCTTTCCAGTCTTGATAACTATCTGTGCGAATTGAAAGAAAGCCAGATCCGGGACGGGCTGCATGTCTTTGGCACCTCGCCGGAAGGGCGGCTGGAACGGGATCTGGTCACCGCGTTGGTGCGGGTGCCGCGCGGCAAGGGCGAGGGGGGGGATGCCTCTATCATTCGGGCGCTGGCGGCGGATACGGGGATGGATTTCGACCCGCTCGACTGCCGCATGGGCGACCCTTACAGCGGCCCGCGCCCCAAGGCCTTGCAAGCCGCTGGCCCGGATCCGTGGCGGAGCCTTGGCGACAGTATCGAGCGGCTGGAATGGCTGGCCGGCCGTCTGGTAGAGGGGCAGGAGCCGGATCCGGCGTGGATACGCACCCGTATGGTGTTGCAGGAAATCCGCACCCGTGTCCTGCCGGCCGTGCGCGCCTGCGGGGATGCGGAAATGCAGGCGTTGCTGCGCGGTCTTGACGGGCGGTTCATTCCCCCGGGGCCGTCCGGTGCGCCGACGCGCGGGCGGCTCGATACCCTGCCGACGGGGCGCAATTTCTATTCCATCGACAGTCGCACCCTGCCGACGCCGGCGGCGTGGCAGCTCGGCTGGAAATCCGCCTATCTGTTGATTGAACGCCATTTGCAGGAAGAGGGCGACTGGCCCCGCAGCATGGTTTTGTCCGCCTGGGGCACATCGAACATGCGCACCGGCGGCGATGATATCGCGCAGGCGCTGGCTCTGATGGGGGTCAAGCCGCAGTGGGACAGCGCCAGCCGTCGCGTTACCGGTTTCGAGATCCTGCCACTATCCGTTCTGGACCGTCCGCGCGTCGATGTGACGCTGCGCATCTCCGGTTTCTTCCGCGATGCCTTTCCGGCGCAGATCGACCTGCTCGATAGCGCCATACGGGGGGTTATGGCGCTGGACGAACCGGACGAGATGAACCCCGCCGCCGCCCGTTACCGCGCCGAGGCGCCGGAATTGGGCGAGGCCGCCGGCTATCGCATTTTCGGCGCCAAACCGGGGGCATACGGGGCCGGATTGCAGGCTCTGATCGACGAACGTCTGTGGAACGACACCGCCGATCTGGCCGAGGCGTATCTGACCTGGGGCGCCTATGCCTACGGCGCGGGGGTGGAGGGAACCGGCGCGCGCCCGCAGCTTGAAACCCGTCTGGGGCAGGCCGAGGCCGTGATCCACAATCAGGACAACCGCGAGCATGATCTGCTCGATTCAGACGATTATTACCAGTTCGAGGGGGGCGTCGCCGCCGCCATCACCCACCTGCAGGGCGCGGTGCCGAAGGTCTACCACAACGACCATTCCCGCGTTGAACGCCCCGTGATCCGCACGCTGGAAGAGGAAATCGCCCGCGTCGTGCGATCCCGCGTCGTCAACCCGAAGTGGATCGAGGGCGTCAAGCGCCACGGCTACAAGGGCGCCTTTGAAATGGCCGCGACGCTCGACTATATGTTCGCCTTTGCCGCCACCACCAAAGCGGTGAAAAACCACCATTTCGATCTGGTCCACGCGGCGTTTCTGGAGGATGACGAAACCCGCGAATTTATCGAATCCGTCAACCCCGCAGCGCTCCGCGAAATGGCCGAACGATTTCAGGAAGCGATCGACCGAGGCCTCTGGGTGCCGCGCAGCAACGCGGCGCGGGGGCTGCTGGAACGCCTTCTGGCCTAGGAAACAACCTTGTAAATTGCGAAGACAAACGCCAGAACACCGGCAAGCGAGCCAACAATCGTCAAGGTTTCGTTAATAACATCTTTCAGGTCAAAATAGTAATACACCCCGACAAGTCCCGCAGATAGCAGAACAAACACCAGAAAGGCGATATGCCGGGCATGGTTGCGCAGGTTTACACCGGTGGGTTTTGTTGTGATTTCGGAATCTGCAAATTCGGGAAAAACCTCTTTAAGACTTTCCTGCAAAGCATCCATTCTGTGCGGATTTATCTGCTCTCCGTTTTCCACCTTGTCCAGAATATGCTTTGTAATCGCCGACCCGCGCCTTTTCATGGCCGGGTCCAGTTTATGGATGTAGGCCACCTTCGAAAGTCCGGTTTTTGTTCTTGCTGTCCGAATGTCCATTGCCGGTTTCCGTTACGTTTTCAGCAGGTGTTCCACCTCGAATTCCGAGCGGTGGGCGCAGCCCAGAAGCGGCAATTCCGCATTTTTCATCAAAACGACAGGCACGCGCGAAATGCGGGCTCCGTGACTGCATCTGTCCGCATAGTCCCGCCTGAAACGGGCAACGATCAGATCCACAGGCATTTTCAGCAGAACGCCGCCCCACAGGAATATGGTATTGTCCGTGTTGAAGGTCAGGGCTGTATTGCCGCAGAAATTGGCGAGGATTTCGCAAAAAAGTTCGATAGAGTCAATCGCGGCCTGATCCTTCCCGTTGCTGGCAAGCGTGACGATTTCGTCCGAGGTGATGCTGTAATTGGGCTCGGCGGAATAATCCTCGCGCCGGAAATAGTTATACATGGTTTTCAGGCCGGCGTGGGATAGCGCATCCTCGTAGGAAATTTTGTCGTTATGCTTTCCCGAACGGTCGAGAAACCGGAACTGTTCCGCATTTTCCGGGGCCAGCGTATGATGCCCCCCTTCGGAGGAGATGATATAGGGAAACCCGTCTTTGTGCAGCCCGTCCACGATGCTTGCCACACCCAGACCGGTGCCGGGCCCGCAAACCATGGACCGCGTCCCGCGCCGTTCCCCCGGCCGTGCCGGTCCGGATTTGAAGCGCCCGTAGATCTGTTCTATCTTGCCCTTGTCGAAACCGTGCCTGAACATATACAGAATGCCATAGCCGAGCGCCTCGAAGTCATTGATAATAGATGAAAAACCTGTATGTCCGTGGTCTTCCAGAATGTCGTTGACTGTCAGGGTATTGATTTCCCATCCCTGAATGTTGGTGACACGGACAATGTTGTGATCCGTCGGGCCGGCAATCCCGAGGGTGGTATTGCTGATCACGGGGTAGTCATCGGCCAGATTGCTGTAGAGGGTCAGGACTTCCTCCAGCATTTCATAGAAATCCTCGTATTCCGCAACTGGTTTTTCTATTCTGAAGATAAAGGTTTCGGATGCAGGGTCATATATTCCCCAGTCCGCCGTGGTGCCGCCAAGATCACAACAAAGATACATAGCTATCCATTCCTGTTCATATTTTTCCCGAGCGTACTCCTGCATCGCCGGATTTGCCAGTTTTTTATATCCGGCATACGGGGGCGTCTGGTATTGCGTCAAACAGGCGAAACCGCCATTCTGTCCGCCAACAAAGGAGCATCCCGATGACCGACGACACAGACCGCCACAACGCCAAAATGGCCAAGAAAAAGGCCGCCCGCGACAAAATCATGGCCACCAAGACCGAGGAGCGCGGGCTGGTCATCGTCCACACCGGCAAGGGCAAGGGCAAATCCTCGGCCGCTTTCGGCATGATTTTCCGCCACATCGCCTGGGGCATGCCCTGCGCCGTGGTGCAGTTCATCAAGGGCGGCATGGAGTCGGGCGAGAAGAAACTGATCACCGAGAATTTTGCCGACCTCTGCCCGTTTTATGCCATGGGCGAGGGGTTTACCTGGGAAACGCAGGACAAAACCCGCGACATAGAAATGGCACAGGCCG
>JALWQC010000291.1 GCA_027080755.1 Paracoccaceae bacterium | reverse complement strand
GATACATGGCGTCTTCGTGCTTGGGATCTTCCAGCAGCACCTCGTCATAGGCCTCTATCGCCTTTTCGAACTGCTCGTCGCCACGGTAAATATCCCCCAGACCGTTCAGCACGCTGACATTGTCGGGGTATTCCTGCGCCAGCTTTTCCAGCACCTTGATCGCCCCCGGGGTATCGCCGGATTTGCGCAGCACCTCGGCGCGCCCGATGCTGGCGGATTTGAAATCCTCCGACGTGCGCGGAACCGAGGCATAGGCCTGACCGGCCAGATCATACTGCCCCAGACGTTCCAGAATATCGGCAACAATCATGATGGCATCGACATTGTCGGGGCGCAACTGCCGGGCAAGGCGGGCATAGACCAGCGCCAGGCGGCTGGGCTCGGAACGGCTGAGGGCCTCGGCCATGGTGACGAGGGCCTCGGCCATGCCATAGGCGGGGCTGTCAACCTGCGTAAAGGCCAGCGTTTCGCCCTTCACCAGCTTTTCGCGCATGTTTTGCAGGGTTTCATTGCTGAACCCGCGCGCGGTGGCCCCGTCCAGTATGGCCAGCGCATCGGCATTGCGGCCAAGGGTGGACAGGATCTGGACATGGGCGATGATGCTGCCGGTGTTCAGGTGCAGCGGTGTCCCCTCTGTTCCGTCCAGGATGTCGGCGGCAGCGGCGTAATCACCGGTATAGGCCAGCGCCAGCGCCTTGTGATAACGGCCATAAAGCGCAAGCGTTTCGTTCTGGTCCATGACATCGAAGGCGGCAATCGCTGTCGATGTTTCCCCGTTTCCAATAGCAATCCACGCGCGCATCAGTTGCCCCAGCAGCGGGGAGATCTGGTCGTCGGTTTTCGGAAAACTGGCCTTGGCCGCGGCGTAATCGCCCCTGTTGACGGCATCCACGGTGGCCACCAGATCGGCAAACAGGTTTTCCATCCCCGTGGCACGGGCCGTTTTGGCGATATTCACCGCCACCCCGAAATCCCCCGTTGCGATAAAGGACACCAGCGCGTTCTGCATCAGAAAACCGTCGCCACGATTGGCGGCCAGTGCCTGCACATAATAACGCCCGGATTCGGTGAAATTGTTATCGAGGTTGGCCGCCGTCGCCGCCAGATACGGCCCTGCCAGCCCCTCGGCCGCAAGCGGAGTCGCCATGGCCCCGCCAAGCATCAGCCCCGCGATACCAGCCCTGATAAAATTTCGCCCCATCTGTGGATGCTCCAGTTGTGAAACCCGAACGGCAGGCTATTCCGCTGCTGTCCGGGTTGCAATCACATCCTTGCCGGAAAGGCGGCAAAAGCTGTTAACAGGTGTGTTACCGCCGATTACATATTGGGATAGTTCGGCCCGTCACCGCCTTGCGGGGTTACCCAGGTGATATTCTGGCTCGGGTCCTTGATATCGCAGGTCTTGCAATGCACGCAGTTCTGGGCGTTGATCTGGAACCGCGGGTTGGAGCCATCCTCGTCGCGCAGGATTTCATAGACACCGGCCGGACAATAGCGTTGCGCCGGCTCGGCATATTCGGGCAGGTTGACGCGGATCGGGATGTCGGGATCGGCCAGGATCAGGTGGCACGGCTCGTCTTCCTCGTGATGGGTGGCGGAAAAGCTGACGTTGGTCAGGCGGTCAAAGCTAAGCACACCGTCCGGCTTGGGGTATTCCAGCACCGGATAATCCGCCGCCTTGCCGGTCGCCGCCGCATCGGTCTTGCCGTGTTTCCATGTGCCAAGCGGGTTCCAGCCGGTCAGGTTCGCAACCCACATATCCATCCCCCCCAGCATGAGCGAGGGCAACAACCCCAGTTTCGACCAGATCGGCTTGACATTGCGCACGCGCTTCAAATCCTTGGCAATCGGGCCGGAGAGGACATCCTCGCCATAAGCGGTCAACTCGTCGCCCGAGCGCCCCTCCTTGATGGCGGCAAAGGCGGCCTCGGCGGCGGCTTTGCCCGACAGCATGGCGTTGTGGTTGCCCTTGATGCGCGGCACGTTCATGAAACCGGCGGAACAGCCCAGAAGCGCGCCACCCGGGAAGGCCAGCTTGGGGATGGACTGCCAGCCGCCCTCGGTCAGGGCGCGGGCGCCATAGGCCACCCGTTTGCCGCCTTTCAGCACCTCGGCGATCACCGGATGATGCTTGAAACGCTGGAATTCCATGTAGGGGTAAAGATGGGGGTTTTTATAGTTCAGATGCACCACAAACCCGATGAAAACCTGATTGTTTTCCAGATGATACATGAAGGATCCGCCACCGGCGTTCTTCCCCAGCGGCCAGCCCATCGTATGCGTCACCTGCCCTAGCTTGTGGTTTTCCGGCTTGATTTCCCAGATTTCCTTCATGCCCAGCCCGAATTTCTGCACATCCCGACCCTTTTGCAGGTCGTATTTGGCAATCACCTGTTTGGACAGGCTGCCGCGCGCCCCCTCGGACAGGAAGACATATTTGCCGTAAAGGATCATGCCCGGCTCATAGGCCGGCCCGGGGGTGCGGTCCTTGTTCAGGCCGAATTCGCCGGCCACCACGCCCTTTACCTCGCCGTTGTCGCCGTAAACCAGTTCGGAACAGGCCATGCCGGGGAAAATTTCGACGCCCAGTTCCTCGGCCTGTTCGGCCATCCAGCGGCAGACATTGGCCATAGAGACGATATAATTTCCATGGTTGCTCATCAGCGGGGGCATGGGGAAATTGGGGATGCGCATGGCGCCGCCCTCGCCCAGCATCAGGAAACGGTCCTGCGTGACCTCGGTTGTGACCGGCGCGCCGCGTTCCTTCCAGTCGGGGATCAGCGCATCCAGACCGGCAGGATCCAGAACCGCACCGGACAGAATATGCGCCCCGACCTCGGAGCCCTTTTCCAGCACGACCACATTCAGATCCGCATCCAGCTGCTTCAGGCGGATCGCCGCCGACAATCCGGCAGGACCGGCCCCGACGATAACGACATCGTATTCCATGGACTCGCGTTCGATTTCGGACATGCTGCACCCTTTCCAGCTTGCTCGCGCGCCTTTGCACGAAAGAAAATTTGCCCCTGCCTATCGCAGGTGGCCCTATCGGGTCAATCACGACGCAACGCAAACCCGTGCAAATGCGTCCTGCAAAATGGCAAAGCACAGGGCGCTGGCGCAACTACTGCTTGAAGATAGGCCGCTGCAAACCTATTGTCGGCCAAACACTGTTGCATATTGACCAAGGACCAGAGACGACCATGGAAAAAATCCCGTTGACCGCCAAAGGTTTCGAAAAACTCGACGCGGAACTGAAACAGCTGAAATCTGTCGAGCGCCCCGCCGTCATTCGCGCCATCGCAGAGGCCCGCGAACATGGCGATCTGTCGGAAAACGCCGAATACCACGCCGCGCGCGAACAGCAAAGCCACATAGAGGGCCGCATCAAGGAACTGGAGGCCATCATCGGACTGGCAGACGTGATCGACCTGTCGAAGCTTTCCGGCTCTATCAAATTCGGGGCGACGGTGGAAATCGTGGACGAGGATACCGACGTCGAAAAGACCTACCAGATCGTAGGCGAGCCGGAGGCCGACATAGAGGCCGGCTTGCTGAACCTGAAATCCCCGCTCGCCCGCGCCCTGATCGGCAAGGAAGAAGGCGACAGCATAGAGGTGCGCACCCCCGGCGGCGTCAAATCCTATGAAATCCTGTCGGTAAAATACATTTAACCCCGCAAAGGAGCCGGCCCCGTGATCGGCAGACTCGAAAAAATATCGCCGCGATCGTCACTTGAAGGACGGGAAACGCTGCTGGCCATCATCCTGACCGGAATCTGGATGGTTCTGGTGCTGGCCTACGGTGCGGGATATTTCGGGTTTCTCGGGGATGTCGCCCAACCCCGCGACGCCGCTTTTCTGGAGGTGGTGTTCTTCCTGATGGCGCTGGTTCTGCCAATGGCGATGATCTGGATGGGGGCGGCCCTTATGCGCCGCAGCTTCCAGATACAGGCCGAGGCCCGCGCGCTGGAAGCCCGTGTGCGGGAACTGCAGGGCGGGCGCGGGCAAAACGGCGTTTCCCAGCCCCGCATCAAAGACAACCGCGTCGAAACCCTGCTGGCGCGGGTGGGGGACATGGAAAAGCAGATCAAACATCTGGAAACCACAATCACCTCTATCGGGCAAATGCAGGCGGCAATGCAGACACAGGCGGCCGCCACGCAGGTCCAGAAAAGCAAACAGCCCGATTTGCCGCTGGAACCGGCAAAAACCGCCGAAGTGCCGGAGCTGGACATCGCAACCATGATCAAGGCGCTGGATTTCCCGCGCACCGAAAAGGATACCAAGGGCTTTCGTGCGCTCCGGATCGCCAAACAGAACCCCGAGGGGGACGAGCTGCTGCGCGCGGCCGAGGATATCATGAACCTTCTGTCACAAGAGGGGGTCTATATGGATGACCTGCGGCCGGTTATTTCATCGACCCGCGAATGGCGCCTGTTTGCCCAAGGCACGCGCGGGCCCGATGTCGCGGCGGTCGGCGGGATTGATGCCCCCGAGGCGTTCGAGCGCATAAACGCCCGCAAGGCCAGCGACCAGATTTTCCGCGATGCCGCCCTGTTTTTCCTGCGCCGCTTCGATATCATGCTGCGCCAGTTCGTCGAAAATGCCAATGACGCCGAAATCCAGCAACTGGCCGACACCCGCAGCGGCCGCGCCTTTATGCTGCTGGCGCGATCGGCGGGGATGTTCGATTAGGACGTAGACCTATAAACCGAAAGCCGCGTAAGGATAGAACCGCACCGGATCACCGGGGGTGATCTTGCGGGCCTCGTCTTCCAGTTCGATCAAACCGTTGGCCCAGCTCAGGCCGGAAATGATTCCGCTGCCTTCGCTATGGAAGGCGGCCACCTGCCCCTCGGGCGTCAGACGGCCGCGCAGGTATTCGCGCCGGCCGGCCTTTTTGTTTTTGCTAAAAGCTGCGGGCAATTCCAGCGGTTGCGGGATAATCCAGTCTCCGCCGGCCATGACCGACAGATAGGGGCGCGCAAAGACCAGCGCACAGACAAAGGCCGCCACCGGATTGCCCGGCAGGCCGAAAACCGGCACACCGCCCCACATGCCCAGCGCCAGCGGCCGCCCGGGTTTAATGGCAATCCGCCAAAG
>JALWQC010000290.1 GCA_027080755.1 Paracoccaceae bacterium | reverse complement strand
TTTTCCCCCGACATGTCGGCGCTTTTCGGGGACACACCGCAAACGGTGACGGAAATAGAGATCCTGAAATCGCGGATGATTCTGGGCGCGGTGATTGACAATCTGCGGCTGGAATACAGCGCCACCACCCGCCGTCTGCCGCTGGTCGGCGGGTTTTTGGCGCGGGTGGAACTGCCGGATCCACACTGGCGGTTTCTGCGCCGTTTTGCCTGGCACGACGATAAAATCCGGCTGGAGCATCTGGAAATCCCCGCGCGGCTGACGGGGCAGGATCTGGTTCTGACCTCTCTGGGGGGCGGACGTTTCCGCGTGCAGACCGGCCGCGATGTGCTGACGGGGCAGCTGGGCGAGACGCTGGAATCGGGGGATTTTTCCCTGCGGGTGGATCAGCTGGACGCCCCCGAAGGGCGGGAATTTATCCTGAAACGTCAGGACTTTGGCGAGGTGATCCGCCAGCTCCGCGCCCGGCTTTCGATTGGGGAGCGGGGCAAGAATTCCTCCATTCTGCAACTGGCGCTGCGGGGCGAGGATCGCGGTGAAATCACGCGAATTCTGGACGAGGTTATCAACGTCTACCTGCTGCAAAACCTCAACCGCAGCGTGGCCGAGGTGGATAACAGCCTGAAATTCATCCGCACCCGCATCCCCGACGCGCAGGGCCGTTTGCAGGCGGCCGAGCGGGCCTTGAGCGACTACCAGCTGGCGCAGGGCAGCGTGGATTTGTCCTTCGAGACGCGGGCGATGCTGGAAGAATCGGTCAAAATCGAAACAAAGTTGAGCGAACTGGCCCTGCAGGAGCAGGAGCTGCAAAAAAGATTCACGCCCAGCCATCCCCTGTACCAGACCCTGCTGGACAACCGGCGGCAATTGCAGGAACGGCTGGCGGAAATCCGCAAACAGACGGCGGACCTGCCCTCGGTGCAGCAGGAAATGCTGCGCCTGACGCAGGATCTGGAGGTCGCGCGCCAGACCTACTTGCAACTGGTCTCGCGCACGCAGGAACTGGAGGTCGCCAAGGCCGGCACGCTCGGCAGTATCCGGGTGATCGATCCGGCGATGGCTGCGATCCTGCCCGTGGCGCCGGATAAAAAGGTGATCGTGGTGCTGGCAACGGTTCTGGGCGCGATTGTCGCCGTCAGCACCGTCCTGCTGCGCAACCTGGCCACCCGCGGCGTGGAAACCGCCGCCGAGCTGGAGGATCTGGGCGTGCCGGTCTATGCCTCTGTCGCCAAGGTCGGGAACGGGGTTTACACCAACGACAAACGGGGCGACGCGAAGATTCTGGCCAAGGAATCCCCCGCCAGTCTGGCGATCGAGGCCCTGCGCAGCCTGCGCACCAGCCTGCATTTCGGCATGCTGGAGGCCAAGACAAACCTGCTGATGATCACCAGCTCGCGCCCGGGCGAGGGGAAGTCCTTTCTGGCGGTCAATCTGGCGACGGTCATGGCGCAGGCGGGGCAGAATGTCTGTCTGGTGGATGCGGATATCCGGCGCGGCTACCTGCGCCATTTCTTCGGCATTCCCAAGGCCGAGCCGGGCCTGACCGACGTTCTGGCCGGCGATATCGCGGTAGAGGAGGTGATCCGCCAGGACCCCGATTCGGGCCTGTATTTCATCCCCGCGGGGAAGTATCCGCCCAACCCCTCGGAACTGCTGATGCACCGGAATTTCGCCGATCTGGTCACCTATCTGGACCAGCGATTCGACATCGTGATTCTGGACACGCCGCCGCTGCTGGCGGTCACGGATCCGGTGATTATCGGCAAATACGTCGGGATGATCCTGCTGGCCTCCAGACATCTGGTCACGCAGCTGTCCGAGGTGAAGGCATCCCTTAAAGTCATTGAAAACAACGGGTTGAAGGTCACCGGAACGGTTCTGAACGTCTATGACGCCAAAAAGGGCGACAAGGGCGCGGGCGGGTATCACTATGAATATACCGCGCGGGATTAGGGCGTTTCGACTTTTCATCGAGACGTACATCATGGCCTGCCAGTGAGGCAGCGATTGCGAAGCAATGGCGTTCACTGGCAGGCCATGATTCAAGATAAAGTCGAAACGCTACAGGGCGACGTTTGCGATTTGTTAAGGGATGGCGTGCTAGGCCGGTGGAAGGAACAGAAACGGACCTTCGATGTATCGGATTATCGCAAATATGGACCGGGCGTGGAAACGGCGCATCCTGCTGCTGGCGGACCTGCTGGTGATGGTGGTTTCCCTGCGGCTGGCGACGATTTTGCGCATGGGCAGCATGGGCGCGGCCACGCCGACGCGCGGCTGGTGGCTGCTGTGCGCGGTGCTGGTGGCGTCGGGGCTGGTGCTGGTGCTGGCGCTGGATATCCACAAGATAAAGCTGAACGCTTTTGGCGGGCGGAGTCTGGCAAATCTGGGGGCATTGGCGGTGTTTTCCGGCTATGTCGGGGCGCTGGCGAACGGGGTTTTCCATCTGGGCGTGGCGCGGATGGTGCCGGTAATTTACGCGCTGGTGCTGTTTGGCCTGCTGGCGGCGCTGCATCTGGGCGCGCGCGAGGGGCTGCGCTGGCTGCGGGCGCGGAATTTCAAGGCGACTCCGGTGGCGATTTTCGGCGCGGGGGCGGCGGGGATACAGCTGCTGTCGGCCCTGCGGGAATCGCGGGAAATCCGGCCGGTGGCGATTGTCGATGACAAATCGGGGCTGCACGGGATGGTGATCTCGGGCCTGACGGTGCAGGCGCCGGCGGTGCTGGACCGGCTGGTGGCAAAGGGCAGGGTGCGGCGTGTGCTGCTGGCGGTTCCGTCCGCCTCGCGCGCGCGGCAGGCGGAAATCGTGGCGGGGCTGGGGCATCTGGGTTGCGAAATCCAGACCTTGCCCGGCTATTCCAACCTGATCGAATCCGGCGGGCTGGTGGAAAGCCTGCGTCCGGTTCTGATGGAGGATCTTTTGCCCCGTCCGGGCGTGGATATCGACCTGCCGGCCATCACACAGGCCTATCGCGGGCGGGTGGTTCTGGTGACGGGGGCCGGCGGCTCCATCGGCGGGGAATTGTGCCGGCAGGTGCTGGGCGCGCGGCCGAAACGGCTGGTGCTGCTGGAAATGTCGGAGCCGGCGCTGTACGCCATAGACCGCGAGATCCGCAAACTCGCCCCCGACGGGGTAGAGGTGGCGACGGTCCTCGGCTCGGTCACCGATCGGGGGCTGCTGGCGCGGGTGATGCGGGATCAGGGCGTCGATCTGGTGCTGCACGCGGCGGCCTATAAACATGTCCCCCTGATAGAGGAACACGTGCTGGAAGGCGTGCGCAACAATGTCCTGGGCACCCGCTGTCTGGCCGAGGCCGCCCTCGCCGCCGGTGTCGAACGCTTCATTCTGGTGTCCACGGACAAGGCCGTGCGCCCGACGAATATCATGGGGGCGACAAAACGGCTGGCGGAACTGGTGATACAGGACCTGCAGACCCGCAGCGCCAAAACCCGCTTTGCCATGGTGCGATTCGGGAATGTGCTCGGCTCTTCCGGGTCGGTGATTCCGCTGTTTCGCGAACAGATCGCCAATGGCGGGCCGGTCACGCTGACCCATCCCGAGGTGACGCGCTATTTCATGACCATCCCCGAGGCCTCGCGGCTGGTGCTGCTGGCGGGTTCTTTCGCCACGGGCGGGGATGTTTTCGTGCTGGACATGGGCAAACCGGTGCGCATCGCCGATATGGCCCGCCGGCTGATCGAACTGTCCGGCCTGACCGTGCGCGACGCCAAAAACCCGCAGGGCGACATTGAAATCGTCACCACCGGCATGCGCCCGGGGGAAAAACTGTACGAGGAACTGTTGATAGACGCCGACATCCTGCCCACCCCGCACGAAAAAATCCTGCGCGCCAGCGAGGGGTCGCTCTCGGAAATCGAAATGGCCGAGGCCCTGCGCGGGCTGGAACGGGCGGTCCGCGACGGCAACGCCGATGCCGCCCGCCGTCTGGTGGCGCGCTGGGTCAAGGGCTACCACCGCGCGGATTACGGGGTGGTGGCATGATCAAACGCCTGACGGATATTGCCGGCAGCCTGACCGCCCTGCTGCTGTTCGCCCCGCTGCTGCTGGCGCTGGCGCTGCTGGTGCGCCGCGATCTGGGGGCGCCGGTGCTGTTCCGCCAGACCCGCCCGGGCAAGGACGGCCGCCCCTTTGGCCTGCTGAAATTCCGCACCATGCGCGATGCCGTTGACGCGGACGGCCGCCCGCTGGACGACGGTGCGCGCCTGACCCCGCTGGGGCGGAAACTGCGCGCCAGCTCGCTGGACGAACTGCCGGCCTTCTGGAACGTGCTGAAGGGCGAGATGAGCCTGGTCGGCCCGCGCCCGCTGCTGATGGAATACCTGCCCCTCTATACCCCGCAACAGGCCCGGCGCCACGAGGTCCGCCCGGGCATCACCGGACTGGCGCAGGTCAGCGGGCGCAACGCCATCGGATGGGAGGAAAAGTTCGCGCTCGACATCCGCTATGTGGACAACCGCTCCATCCTGCTGGACCTGAAAATTCTGGCGCTGACCGTGCAAAAGGTGCTGCAGCGCGACGGAATCACCGCCGAAGGCTCTGCCTCCATGCCCCGATTCGAGGGGGAAAACCCCCGATGACCCTGTGCATCTACAGCGCCGGCGGCTTCGCCCGCGAAATCCTGCGCCCGCTGCGCCAGACCCGCCCGGGGCAGGAAATCCTGCTGGTGGATGACGCCCCCGCAGGCGACGCGGTTTCCTATGACCACGCCCGCGAACGGGGCCGCACGCAGCCGCTGCAATTCTGCATCGCCTTTGCCGATCCGGCGCTGCGGCAGGCCAAAACGCAACAGGTGCTGGCGGACGGATTCGCGCTGTTTTCGCTGCAGGCGGCCACGGCCATTATCGGGGATAACGTCGATATCGGCCCGGGCGCGGTGCTGGCGGATTTTGCCATGATCACGGCGGATGCGAAAATCGGGCAGGGGCTGCAGGCCAATATCTACAGCTATATCGCGCATGATTGCGTGGTCGGGGATTTTGTGACGCTGGCGCCGCGGGTCTCGGTCAACGGGCGGGTGGTGATCGGGGACGGGGTCTATATCGGCACCGGCGCCACCATCCTGCCGGGCAAGCCGGACGCGCCG
>JALWQC010000289.1 GCA_027080755.1 Paracoccaceae bacterium | reverse complement strand
ACAGCAGGTTGCCCACAGGGATACGCCGCGCCACCGGTCCCATGCCACGCGACAGCCACAGCGGCAGGAAGGCCCCGCCGAAATTGGCCCCCAGCACCAGCGAGACGCCGGCCTCCAGCGGTAGCACGCCAAGGGTGACAAGGGTCAGGAACAGCAGGATCGCCGCCACGCTGGAATGCATGACAAAGGCCAGCGCCGCGCCCAGCAGAAAGGCGGATATGAACTCGTTCCCCAGATAGGCGGCGACGGCGGGCAGCATGGCGCTTTCGCGGATCGGCTCGCTGGCCTGTCCGATCATTTGCAGGGACAAAAGGATAAAGGCGATGCCCATCAGGATGCGCCCGATCTGGCGCGGCAGGCGGGATTCCACCTTCAGGAACAGCCAGCCGCCGATGGCCAGCAGGAACGGCACCAGCCAGTGCAGGTTGAACGACAGGATCTGGATCACCAGCGCCGAGCCAAGATCCGCCCCCAGCACAATCGCCAGCCCGTTGCCGACGGACAGCAATCCGGCCTCGGCAAAACCGGTGGCCAGCAGCGCGGTCGCGGTGGAGCTTTGCAGAACGATCGCCAGCACCAGCCCGGCAAAGGCCGTCTGGATCCGGCTGCGGTTCTTGTCGGTCAGGCGGCGCTTGAACGACGGCCCCATGGCCCGCTCGATTCCGGTCTGCACCATGCGCACGGCAAACAGCAGCAGCATGGTGGCGCCGGCCAGCTCCAGCAGGAACATCAGGATGCTCATGCCTGCACCCGGTATTTCTGCACCAGCTTTTGCATCTGCGCCGCCAGTTCCGGCGTTGCGGCCGTAATCACCCGCCCGTCGGAATGGCGCGTCAGGGGCTGCCCGTCCCAGTCGGTGATGGTGCCGCCCGCGGCCTCTATCAGGGGCACGACGGGCAGATAGTCATAGGGTTGCAGGTTGAAATCCACCACCGCATCCACATGCCCCGAGGCCACCAGCGCATGCGGATAGCAATCATAGGACAACCGCCGCGTCGAGCCGGTGTCCAGCAGCGCGTCCAGCAGGGCCGGCTCGCGCTTGCGCATGTGTTCGCCTTCGTTGATAAACAGCGTGGCGGCGGCCAGATCGGTCTGGGTGGAACAGCGGATCGGCGCGCCGTTCAGCGTTGCCCCCTTGCCCTTTTGGCCGATGTAGACCTCGGACAGGGCGGGCATGGCAACGACGCCCAGCACCGGCCGCCCGTCCCGCACCAGCCCCAGCAACATGCCGAACAGCGGCAGGCCGGAAATGAACGAGCGCGTGCCGTCGATCGGGTCCACGACCCAGAAACTGTTGCCTTCCAGCCGCTCGGCGCCGAATTCCTCGCCCAGAATCCCCAGATCGGGGGTCAGCTGCGACAGGGCGGCGCGGATATCGGATTCCACGGCCTTGTCGGCCACGGTGACCGGGCTTTCGTCGCCCTTGGTCTCGATTTCCAGAAAATTGCGGAAATAGGACATGGCCATTTCCGAGGCGGACTCGACAATCCCCCGCACCTGCGCGATGTCTATTGCGTCACTCATCATCTGTATCCTTGTTGCAGCCGGCATCCGCGGCCACGAAAATATCCATCTGCCACCTTTGCGCTGCCGTTTTCAGCGCGGCCGGCACCGGCGCATCCGTCACCAGCGCCCCGACGCGCGAGGGGTCGTCGATCACAATCGGGCCGGTGCGGCCGATTTTCGACTGGTCGGCGACAAAAATCCCCGTGTGCGCGTTTTGCAGGAAGGCGCGGACAAAGGCGGCCTCGGACAGGTCGGTCAGCATAAAACCGTTTTCCGCATTCACCGCCGTTGCTGCCAGAATCGCGTAATCGGTCTGGAATCCGCGCACGAAGTCCATCGCCTCGGGGCTGTAACTGCCGCCGTCGCTTTCGCGGATCTCGCCACCGGCGAAAAACACGCGGTTGTGGTTATGGGCCGACAACCGCGCCGCCGCGCCGATGGAGTTGGTGACGACGAACAGGTTCTTGCGTTTGCGCAGGGCCTCGGCCACGAAAATGGTGGTGGAGCTGTTGTCCAGAAACAACGAAGCCCCGTCCCCGATCATATCGGCGACACAATCGGCCATGCGGGTCTTGGCCTCGCGGTTTTCTTCCAGACGGTGGGAAAAGGCGGGCTCTTCGGTGATATTGGCCAGCAGAACGCCGCCATGCACCTTGACCACCAGCCCTTCCTTGACCAGCCGTTTGACATTGCGGCGCACGGTTTCCTCGGACACCTGCAAAAGCGCGGCCAGTTCCCCCGTGCGACAGGCGCCGCCATGGGCGCGCAGCACTTCGAGGATCGCATGCTCGCGCATGGATGCATAAGGTTTTATGTTTTTGATCATGTCGATTTCCACAGTTTCGAATGAAAATACGTATTTTCACGGGGTTGTCGATGGCTTTTGTGGGTATTTGTGGGAAAACAGGTAAAATATACGTTAATGTAGCGTGATGGTTAACGGTTTCGGTTGGATTTTAGGCATTCAGTGCTTGATCGCAAGGCTTTGCACGGGCAGGATGGCCTTGCGAATTGCCCAGACAGGACGTCGGGCCGGCAGAAGCCTGTTCGTATTCACACCAGCACATACACGCCATGCGGAGCGACAGACAGGACCGCCTGTCTGCGGGGTGCGGAGGGACTTCTGTGGGGGGAGTCCCTCCAATTTTCAGCCGGTCTGGAACAGCACGCGTACCAGAAACAGCGTGATGGACGGAAAGGCCAGCAAAACCCCGACGCGGATAATGTCGGACACAACAAAGGGCGCCACCCCCTTGTAGGTCTGCAGAATCGGCACATCGGGGGCCAGCGCGTGGATGATAAACAGGTTCATGCCCACAGGCGGGGTGATCAGGCCGACCTCTACCACGATCAGGGCCAGAATGCCGAACCAGATCGCCGTTTCCTCGGGCGGGAGGCCGAAATCCAGCGACTGGATGACGGGGAAGAAAACCGGAATGGTCAGCAATATCATGGAAAGGGAATCCATAACGAAACCGAACAACAGATAGGCCAGCAGCATTACCAGCAGCACCGTCATGGGCGCAAAGCCCTGCGCCCCGATCCAGGTCACCAGCGTTTGCGGGGTCTGGCTCAGGGCCAGAAAGGCGTTGAACAGCTGCGCGCCCAGCAGGATGAAAAAGATCATGCCGGTGGATTTTGCCGTCGCCAGCACCGCCTGCCGGAACCCGCGCCAATCCAGCCCGCCGCCGGCAAGGCCGTGCAATCCGGTGGCAACGGCGCCGACGGCCGCGCCCTCGGTCGGGGTGAAAATGCCGCTGTAGATGCCCCCGATCACGGCGGTAAATATGGCCACCACCGGCCAGATCCCGACCAGATTGCGCAGGCGGGTGGCCATCGGCACGCGCGGGGCAAGGGGGGCGCTGCCGGGGTTCAGGCGCACGAAAACCGCCACCGCCAGCATATAGCCCAGCGCGGCCAGCGCGCCGGGGATCATCGCGGCCATAAACATTTTGGCGATATTCTGCTGGGTGATCAGGGCATAGATCACCAGAATAATAGAGGGCGGTATCAGAATGCCCAGCGTGCCGCCGGCCGCCAGAACGCCGGTGGACAGCGTGCCGGAATAGCCGTGGCGCCGCATTTCCGGCAGCGCCACCCGCCCCATGGTAGAGGCCGTCGCCAGCGAGGATCCGCACACCGCCCCGAAGCCCGCGCAGGCCCCCACCGCCGCCACGGCCATCCCGCCCCTGCGATGGCCCAGCCAGTCGGCGGCGGTTCGGAACAGGGCCCGCGACATGCCGGATTTCGTGGCAAACTCCCCCATCAGCAGGAACATCGGCACGATGGACAGGGACTCGCTGGAAAAGGTCTCGTATGTCAGGGATTTCAGCTGTGCCAGCACCGGCGCGGGGGTGCCGCGCAGGATCCATGTGCCGGCGAATCCGGTGATCGCCATCGACACGCCGATAGGGATACGCAGGAAAATCGCGCCCAGCATCACGGCAAAGGCCAGCAGGGACAGGTCAAGGTTGCTCATGACTCCACCGCCGTTTCCTGCCCTTGCAGCACCCAGTTGAGCGCCCGCCACACCGTATAGGCGCAGACCACGGCAAACAGCGCCGCCCCGGGAATGGCCAGCGCATAGCCCCACCACACCGGCATGCCAAGGATATAGCCGGTTTCCACATAATAGGGCCGCGCCCCCAGCCCCAGCCATGCGCGCAGATGCCCGGAGCCGTAGGGCAGGCGCTCTCCCAGGCCCAGCCACAGCCGCCAGACGATCACCCCCGCCGCCAGCGCCATCGCCAGATCCCCCAGCATCCCCAGCGCGATTCGCGCACGGGCGGGCAGCAGGTTGGCCAGCACATCGACGCTGACCTGCCCGCGGGTGATCTGGCTGTAGGGCAGAAAGCTGAACACCGCGAAGGCACTGGCCAGGGACAGCAGCTCGAAATCGCCCGGTACGGGGCCGAGGCCCAGCGGTATCAGCGCCCGTCCGGTGATGGAAACCACCGTCATCAGCGCCGCCGCCGCCAGCGCCACGCCGCCCGCCACCGCCAGCCCGCGCGACAGGGCGGTCAGGGCGCGGCCGGTTGCGGATTCCAGACGGGGGGCGAGTCCCTTAGGCATCGCATCCCCCGCCCCGTGGTGCCGGTTTCCAAAGCCGTTGTTGCATGGCGTTATTCCTGTTTCAGGGGCCGCGAAAGCAGGGCGTTCATGGCCTGTTCAACGCTGGTTTTTCCGGCCAGCACATCGGCCACGGCGCGGGTCAGGGGCATGTCGATGTGGTGGCGTTCGGCCAGATCCACGGCGGCGCGGGCGGTGGCGACTCCTTCCACGGTGGTGTTGCCGGCGGCGGTTTTGCCCGACCCCAGCGCCAGCCCCTGCGCAAAGTTGCGCGACAGGGGCGAGGCGCAGGTCAGCGCCAGATCGCCCAGCCCCGACAGCCCGCTGAAGGTTTCATCCCGCCCCCCCATCGCCACGCCCAGCCGCCGCATTTCCGCAAACCCCCGTGTCATCAGCGCCGCGCGCGCGCTTTCGCCAAGGCCGGCGCCGATGACGATTCCGGCGGCAATGGCGACGACGTTTTTCAGCGCGCCGCCCAGTTCCGCCCCGACCACGTCGTCGGTCAGATACAGGCGCATGCGGTCCGTTGACAGTTGC
>JALWQC010000288.1 GCA_027080755.1 Paracoccaceae bacterium | reverse complement strand
GGGCGGGCCATGCAGCAGATGGCGGTGATTGTCAGCCATAAAAGCAGCTGGCTGGGGCGGCTTTTCTGGGCCGGAGTCTCGGGGCTTCTGGGGATGATGGTTTCCGTGGCGCTGTGGGATTTTGTCGCCGGATTGCTGGCGCGAAATCCGCTTCTGGGGCAGGTTGCGCTGGGGTTGCTGGCGCTGGTCGGGCTGGTGTTGGGGCTGATGATCCTGCGCGAAATGGCCGGATTTGCGCGCCTGTCCCGTCTGGACCATCTGCGCGCACAGGTGGCGGATGTATCGGACAGGGACGGCGCCTTGCAGGTGGTTGCCCGCCTTGAACGCCATTATGCCGGGCGCGAGGAATTGCGCTGGGCGCGCCAAAAACTGCAGGAACAAACGGACGATGTGCTGGACGGGCCGGACCTTGTGGCGGTGGCCGAGCGCACGCTTATGGCGCCGCTCGATACGGCGGCGGTGCTGGAAATCCGCGGGGCGGCGCGCAATGTTGCGGGGGCGACGGCCCTTATCCCGCTGGCTTTTGCCGATGTTCTGGTGGCGCTTGCGGCCAACGCCCGCATGGTGCGCCGCATTGCCGAGGTCTACGGCGGGCGCACCGGCATGATCGGATCGTGGCGCCTGCTGCGCGCGGTAACGACGCATCTGCTGGCGACGGGGGCGGTGTCTGTCGGGGATGACCTGATCGGCTCGGTCGCGGGGGGCGGGGCCTTGTCCAAGATCTCGCGCCGCTTTGGCGAGGGGGTGATCAACGGCGCCCTGACCGCCCGCGTCGGTGTCGCCGCGATGGAGGTCTGCCGCCCGATGCCCTTCGCGGCCCTGAAGCGCCCCTCGATATCGGGCATCGTGAAGGATGCGTTGGCGGGGATGTTTTCGCGGGGGAAATAAGCCCTGAAATTCCGCTCGGCGCTGTTTTTGCCCCGAATACGACAAACCCCCACATTTTCATGCGGGGGTCGTCAAAAACCGGGCCGAAGCCCAATTCGGTTCCGCCTTACAGCAGACCTTCGCGTTGCATTTTCTTGCGCGCCAGCTTGCGCTGACGGCGAACGGCCTCGGCTTTCTCGCGCGCTTTTTTGACGGAGGGTTTCTCGAAATGCTGCTTGAGCTTCATTTCGCGGAAAACACCTTCGCGCTGAAGTTTCTTCTTCAGAGCACGGAGAGCCTGTTCGACGTTGTTATCACGAACCGTTACCTGCATGTGGTTACACCACCTTTCTAGGTTAGATTTGCAGAATTGCAGGAAGGCGCTCTATAGCAACCTGCGGGCAATATGTCTAGACTGTCGCCAAACCAGCGAGGCAAATGATGGAATCACGCAAAACCGAAGCCGACCATTTGGAAGAAACCCGTGCCAAAGTGTTGCAGGCCGCCCTGCCGCTTGTGGTTTTTGACGGTTGGAGCGAGCAAACCCTGCAAGAGGCCATAACCGATTCGGGGGTTGATCCGGCCCTTGCCCGCCTTGCCTTTCCGCGCGGCGGCGTCGATCTGGCGCTGGCCTTCCATATGGAAGGGGATCGCCAACTGGCCGAAGAACTGGCCAAGGCCGACCTTGAATCCATGCGCTACCGCGACCGCGTGGCCTTTGGTATCCGCAAACGTCTGGAAATCGCCGCCCCCCACCGCGAGGCCGTGCGCCGTGGCTCTGCCCTGTTTGCCCTGCCGACCCATGCCGCCGACGGGGCGCGCGCGATCTGGCACACGGCGGACACCATCTGGAACGGTCTTGGCGACACCAGCCGCGATGTGAACTGGTATACCAAACGCGCCACCCTGTCGGCGGTCTATTCGGCGGCGGTTCTGTATTGGCTTGGCGATGAAAGCGAGGATTTCCGCGACACCCGGGATTTCATCGACCGGCGTATTGAAAATGTCATGCAGATCGAAAAAGCCAAGGCGACGTTGCGGAATAATCCGCTGGGCAAGGCTTTCATGTCCGGCCCCGGTCGGATATTCCGGAAGGTAAGGGCCCCGGGCGAGGATCTGGGACCGACATCAACAAGGAAATAGAAAATGGCACTCGGTGGTAAAATCCTGACATGGTATAATGGCGAATGGGTCGAGGGGAACGTGCCGATCATGGGAAGCGCGGATCACGCCAGCTGGCTCGGGTCCGCCGTTTTTGATGGCGCGCGTGCCTTCGAGGGGGTCATGCCCGACCTTGACCTGCATGCGCAACGTATCGTGCGTTCGGCCCGCGCGATGGGCTATGAGGCGCCGGTTGATGCCGAAACAATACAGGCGATTATCCGCGAAGGCGTGGCCCGTTTTCCCGCCGGTGCGGAACTGTATCTGCGCCCGATGATGTGGTCCACCGAAGGGGATGCCACCATGCTTGGCGCCGATCCGGCCTCTGGCGCCTATGCGATCTGTATCGAGGAACTGCCCATGTCCAAGGGGGGGGAGTATCCGATCGGCCTGTCCCCCTATCGCCGCCCGCGTCCCGACATGGCCCTGACCGAGGCCAAGGCCGCCTGCCTCTATCCCAACAACGCGCGCATCGCGCAAGAGGCCCTGAAACGCGGCTTCAAAACCGCCCTGTCGCTGGATATCGACGATAACGTGGCGGAAACGTCCTCTACCAACGTCTTTATGGTCCGTGATGGAGAGGTGTTCACCCCCGCCCCGAACGGCACCTTTCTGAACGGTATCACGCGGCAACGCACGATTGCCCTGCTGCGCGCCGACGGGGTGCAGGTCACGGAAACCGCGCTGAAGGTGGCGGATTTCGAGCAGGCGGATGAAATTTTCCTGACTGGCAACGCCTTCAAAATCACCCCTGTTACCCGTTTCGAGGATCGCGAGATGCCCTCTACCGCCTTCGGGGAACGGGCCAAGCAACTTTACTGGGATTTCGCCCATTCGGAGGGATAACATGCTGCCCAAAACCATGCGTGCCGTTGAAATCAGCCAGCCCGGCGGGCCGGAGGTTCTGCAACTGACAACCCGTCCGCTGCCCGAGATCGCCACCGACGAAATCCTGATCAAGGTAGAGGCGGCCGGCGTCAACCGCCCCGACGCGCTGCAACGCGCAGGGGCCTATGCACCGCCTGCGGGGGCCTCGGATCTGCCCGGGCTGGAATGTTCCGGGACGGTGGTGGCGGTCGGTTCCGGCGTGACCCGTTGGCAGCCTGGCGACCAGATCTGCGCCCTTCTGCCCGGTGGCGGCTATGCCGAATATGCCAAGACCCATCAGGATCACGCCCTGCCGGTGCCCGACGGGTTAACCATGATAGAGGCCGCCGCCCTGTGCGAGACCTTCTTCACCGTCTGGACCAATGTGTTTGAACGCGGGCATCTGGCCGCAGGCGAAACCTTCCTTGTCCACGGTGGCACTTCGGGCATCGGCACGACCGCGATCCAGCTGGCCAAGGCCTTTGGCGCGCGGGTATTTGCCACCGCCGGCAGTGCCGAAAAATGCAAGGTCTGCAATGATCTTGGCGCGCGGATTGCCATCAACTACCACGAGGAAGATTTCGTAACCGCCGTGCGGGATGCCACGAACGGGCGCGGGGTAGATCTGATACTGGATATGGTCGGTGGCCCCTATATCCCCCGCAATATCAAGGCCTTGGCAACCGACGGCCGCCTTGCCATGATTGCCTTCCTCGCCGGTCCCAAGGCCGAGGTGAACTTTGCCCGGATCATGGCCAAACGGCTGACGGTTACCGGATCGACCCTGCGCCCCCGCTCGGTTCAGGACAAGGCGGTGATCGCCGAAGCCCTGCGCACCAAGGTCTGGCCCCTGATAGAGGCCGGCCGGATCACCCCCGTCATGGACAGGGTCTTCCCCCTGCAAGAGGCCGCCGCCGCCCATCAACGCATCGAAAGCGCGGGCCACATCGGCAAGATCGTCCTGACCCTGATCTGATCCTACACCCTATAGCGCCGCCGCCACATTGGCCTTGGCGACCGCATCCAGCTGCCGGACATGATCGGGCAGGTCCTGCATGCCGTCTTCATCCTCGTAAATGTAGTAATTGATGAAAATCCCGTCCAGAACCGTGGTCGAGAACAGCACATGTTCCGTAAAGCTTTTGCCATCCACACGCCCGACGGCCCGCATATAGCCGATAAACACCGCCTCGTCCGCCAGCACAGTGGCAAAGCCGCGCAGCTTGTCCACCTCCAGCCCGGGCATCCATTCCTTGCGGGTTTCATCGATATCCGTGTTCACAGTGTCCAGATAGGATTGCATCAAATCGGTTTCGGCCAGCGATTCCAGCTCGCTGTTAACCATGGCCTGATCCATCTGCGCCGCCACCGGATCCAGCGCCTTCGGCAGACCGATATAGCCCCAGGGATAGCCAAGACTGCCGCGCTTGCGCATATTTTCCAGATTGTCGCAGTCCATATAAACGACATAGGGCCGGGGCAGGGCGGGATCGGCAGAATTGGCGTTTCCAAGATAGCTCAGCACTTGCGCGCCTACGCCGGTGTCGGAAAAATCACACATTCCGGCCGGAATTTCCAGCGACAGGGACCGGCCGTGCCAGTCCACAGTAGCCGTTTCCGCCCATAGCGGGGTGGCGGTTGCGAGGCTTAGGGAAAGGGCCGTAATCAAGGTTTTCATGGCAATACCCGTTTTGTGAACTATGCACACAGTCTATTGCCCCCCGAAAATTTCACAAGCCGCTTTGGCGGACAATATCGGGCCAGGGCGCCTGGTCCGCCGTTTCCAGCATGGCCTGCCCCCACCAGACCACCAGATCAACCCCGTGATTGCGGACGGCGGCCAGCATCCCCGCAAGTTCCTGCATATCGGGCGGGCGGGCCTGTTCGATCAACGCAGGCGCAAAGTTCCGGTCCCTATAGGCGGGCGCATACATATCGCGAATGCCAAACCCTTGCAGGACGATAGCCCCGGATTTATCCGGCAGGCGCCGCGCTATCCAGTCCAGATAGGTGGCCACGGTTTCGACAGGTGGTAACAGGGTGTCGCTTCCGTCAGGCGGGGCGATTTTGGCCAGCAATCGGGGAACGGGGTAAACGTCAAAGCCGACGATATCCCCGTAGGCGGCATATTCCACTACGCTTTCCAGATAGGCACGACGCTGCGCGCGGGTTGCATATTGCGGTTTGTCCAGAATGACCGGCGCGTTAATCATGATAACCGGCAGATCCGGTGCAACGG
>JALWQC010000287.1 GCA_027080755.1 Paracoccaceae bacterium | reverse complement strand
GCTGACATATCGTCTGCGGCGCGTTCTTGTATTCCCTTTTTTAGATCATGATGCTAGGCCCGCCGCAGGGAAACCCGCGTAAACTGCGACTGGAATGGCCATGACCGAGATTAAGCTCCATAACACCAAAACCCGCACCAAGCAGGTGTTCACGCCGATCGATGCGGAAAACGTCCGTATGTATGTCTGTGGCCCGACGGTCTATGACCGCGCCCATATAGGCAACGCCCGTCCGGTGGTGGTGTTCGACACGCTGTTCCGTCTGCTGAAACATGTCTACAACGACCATGTGACCTATGTGCGCAATTTCACCGATGTGGATGACAAGATCAACGCCAAGGCGGCCGAGACGGGGCGCGATATCCGCGACATCACCGATGAAACGATTGACTGGTATCACCACGATATGGATGCGCTCGGGGCCTTGCGCCCGACGTATGAGCCGCGCGCAACCGAATACATCGCCCAGATGATCGCGATGATAGAGGTGCTGGTGGAAAACGGCCATGCCTATGTGGCCGAGGGGCATGTGCTGTTCGACGTCAATTCCTATGACAAATACGGTGCGCTTTCGGGGCGCAATCTGGCCGATATGCGCGCCGGCGAGCGGGTAGAGGTGGCCGGTTACAAGCGCGACCCGATGGATTTTGTGCTATGGAAGCCGTCCTCGGGGGGGCAGCCGGGCTGGGACAGCCCCTGGGGCTTCGGGCGGCCGGGCTGGCATATCGAATGCTCGGCCATGAGCCTCGATCTGCTGGGGGCCAGTTTCGACATCCACGGCGGGGGCATCGATTTGCAGTTTCCCCACCATGAAAACGAGATCGCGCAAAGCTGCTGCGCCCTGCCGAGCGGCGATTTTGCCCATTACTGGCTGCACAACGAGATGGTGCAGGTGGAGGGGAAGAAAATGTCCAAAAGTCTGGGCAATTTCTTCACCGTCAAGGACCTGCTGGATCAGGGCATCCCGGGCGAGGTGATCCGCTTTGTCCTGCTGTCCACGCACTACCGTTCCCCGATGGACTGGACGCAAAAGAAGGTGGACGAGGCCACATCCACCCTGCGCAAATGGCGCGCCCTGACGGACGGGGTGGCGGCGACAGAACCGGCGCCGGCGGTTGTTGATGCGCTGGCCGATGATCTGAACACGGCCGGCGCGATTGCGGCCCTGCACGGGTTGGCGGGCAAGGGCGATGCGGGGGGGCTGAAGGCCTCGGCCGGGTTGCTGGGGCTGCTGGGGGATGCGCTTGGCGGCTGGGAGGTCGGGCGCGTCGGGGCGGACACCTCCGCGCTGGTAGAGGAGCTGCTGGCGCAGCGTGTTGCCGCCCGCAAGGCCCGCGATTTCGCCCGCTCGGATGCGATCCGCGATGCCCTGGCGGCAGCCGGTGTGATTGTCAAGGACACGCCCGAAGGGGCCACATGGGAGGCCGGACCCGATTTCGATCCTGCCGGACTGGAGGCATTGAAATGAGCGGACAGAAAACAGAGGGCGGACAGGCGATGCGCGAACAGCTTTACCTTTACGACACCACGCTGCGCGACGGGCAGCAGACCCACGGCGTCGATTTTTCCGCCAGTGACAAAACCCGCATCGCGCAGGCGCTGGATGATCTGGGGCTGGACTATATCGAGGGCGGCTGGCCCGGCGCCAACCCCACCGACAGCGTGTTTTTCGACCACCCGCCGAAGCTGGAAAACGCCACCTTCACCGCCTTTGGCATGACGAAACGGGCCGGACGCTCGGCCGGAAACGACGAGGTGCTGGCCGGTGTCCTGAACGCCGACACCCCCGCCGTCTGTCTGGTGGGCAAGACCCATGATTTCCACGTGACCACCGCGCTTGGCATCACCCTGCCGGAGAATGTGGAAAACCTGCGGGCCTCCATCCGGCATCTGGTGGAACAGGGGCGCGAGGCGCTGTTTGACGCGGAACATTTCTTTGACGGCTACAAGGCCAACCCCGACTATGCGCTGGAATGTTGCAAGGCGGCCTATGAGGCAGGGGCGCGCTGGATCGTGCTGTGCGACACCAACGGCGGCGCCTTGCCGGACGATGTGCGCGCTGCGGTGCAGGCGGTAATCGCGGCCGGTATCCCCGGGGACCATATCGGCATCCACACCCATAACGACACCGAACACGCCGTGGCCAACAGCCTTGCGGCGGTGGATGCGGGGGCGCGCCAGATACAGGGCACGCTGAACGGGCTGGGGGAACGCTGCGGCAATGCCAACCTTGTGACCCTGATCCCGACGCTGCTGCTGAAGGAACCCTACGCCAGCCGTTATGCGCTGAATGTGGGGCGGGACAAGCTGGCCGGTCTGACGCGGCTGTCGCGGATGCTGGACGATATCCTGAACCGGGTGCCCAATGCCCATGCGGCCTATGTGGGGGCCTCGGCCTTTGTGCATAAGGCGGGGCTGCATGCCAGTGCCATTCTGAAGGACCCGAGCACCTATGAACATATCCCGCCCGAAACCGTGGGCAACGCGCGCCTTGTGCCGATGTCCAATCAGGCGGGGCAGTCGAACCTGCGCTCGCGGCTGAAGGATGCGGGGATCGAGGTGGCCAAGGGCGATCCGGCGCTGGCGA
Organism: Paracoccaceae bacterium; assembly: GCA_027080755.1. Taxonomy (GTDB): domain Bacteria; phylum Pseudomonadota; class Alphaproteobacteria; order Rhodobacterales; family Rhodobacteraceae; genus NORP23. Next base: position 2,557 of record JALWQC010000287.1, on the reverse strand, counting down.
TGATTCTGGACCGGGTGAAGGAACGCGAGGACCAGGGCTTTGCCTATGATTCCGCGCAGGCCAGTTTCGAGCTGCTGGCGCGCGAGGTTCTGGGCACCCTGCCGGTGTTTTTCGACATCGAACGCTATCGCGTGACGGTAGAGCGGCGCCAGAATGCCCTGCAGCAGATGATTACTGTGTCCGAGGCCGTCGTGGTGGCCAAAATTGCGGGGCAGCGGGTGATCTCGGCCTCGGAAAGCCACGGGCCGGATGATGACCGCGACCGCGGGCCGGTGAACGCCCTGTCGCGCGCGCTGTCCAAGGACCTCGGGCCGTATCAGAAATACATCGACGACATGCGGCTGGTGGATTTCAAGGTGCGCATCACCAACGGCGGGACCGAGGCCGTGACCCGTGTCCTGATCGATTCCGAGGATGCGCAGGGCCGGCGCTGGTCCACGGTCGGGGTCTCGGCCAATATCGTCGATGCCTCGTTTCAGGCGCTGCTGGATGCGATCAACTGGAAACTGATCCGCGACGGGGCCAAGGGGTAGCGGCATGAGCCTGGACATCTGCGCCCGCACCCTGCAGGAGGGCGACCCCGAGCGCTACCTCGGCGCGATGCTGGCACCTGAAGGGGCGCGCGCGGGGCTGCTGGGGCTTTATGCTTTCAATCTGGAAATCGCCCGCGCCCCCTGGGCCAGTGCCGAGGAAATGATCGCCGAGATGCGCCTGCAATGGTGGGCCGACGCGCTGGAAGACCTGTTCGCCGGCACCCCGCGCCCCCATCCGGTGATGGAGCCTTTGGCGCAGGCGCTGGCCGCGCACGATCTGCCCCGCCCCCTGCTACAGGAAATGGTGCAGGCGCGCCGTTTCGATATCTACCGCGACAGCCACCCCGACCGCGCAGCCTTTGACCGCTATATTATGCAGACCTCGGGGCATGTCACGGAACTGGCGGCGCGTATTCTGGGGGCAAAGGGCGCGGCCCTGCCGGTGGTGCGCGATTTTGCCTACGGGGCAGGGGTGGCAAACCTGTTGCGGGCCTTGCCGGAACTATACGCCCGCGGCCGTCATCCGGTGCCGGTTGCCTGTGCGCTGGACCGCAATGCGGTGGCCGGGGGGCAGGTGCCGGACAATCTGGCCGAGGCCTTGCAGGAGATTTCCCGCGACGCCCTTGCCCGCCTGCAATCGGCCCGCCGCCAGCGCGCCCTTGTCCCCAAAGCGGCCCGCGCGGCCCTGCTGGCGGTGCAGCAGCCGGAAATTCCGTTGCAAATAGTGGCGCAAAATCCGGCGGCGGCGCTGCGGGGGGGGATGGAAACCTCGCCATTCCGCAAGAAATCCACGATGCTCTGGCGGAGTCTGACGGGACGCTTCTAGCCCCGTTTCTTGCCGTGGATCACGAACCACAGCAGCGCGCCGAAGGCCAGCGTCAGCAGCGGCACCATCGCCATGTTGACCATGCTCCAGCCTGCCTGCGCCGTGCCCGAGCTGTTCATCAGCCCCCCCGAGGCCAGCGAGGCCACCGTCACCATGCCGTAGACGATGAAATCGTTCATCCCCTGCACCCGCCCGCGTTCCTGCGGCGTGTGGGATTCCGTCAGCAGGGTTGTCGCCCCGATATAGCCGAAGTTCCAGCCGATCCCCAGCAGCACCAGCGCGACGTAGAAATTCGACAGCTCTACCCCCGACAGCGCCACCAGTCCGGCACTGCCAAGGATCGCCAGCCCCAGCGCCATGATGGTTTCGACGCCGAATTTGTTGATCAGATAGCCGGTGAAAAACGACGGGATATACATCGCCAGCACATGCGCGGACACAATGCTGGCGGCGGTGTTCTTGTCATAGCCACAGCCCACAACCGCCAGCGGGGTCGAGGTCATGACCAGATTCATCAGCGAATAGGACACCATCGCCGTGATGATCGACACCAGAATTTTCGGATCGCGCAGCAGCTCGCGCCGGGTGCGGCCGGCGGCCTCTATGCTCTCGGGCTTGCGCGGTTTGGGGATGTCCAGCAGGAAAAACAGCGACATGCCGACAAGATTCAGCACGATAATGGTCAGGTAGGAGCCCATGAACGGAATCAGCGCCACCGCGTCCGAGGTCAGCTTTACCAGCTCCGGCCCGATCACGGCGGAAATCAGCCCCCCCGCCATAACCCAGGAAATCGCCTTGGGCAGATAGGCTTCGCTGGCCATATCGGTGGCGGCAAAACGGTAGAACCCCTGCGCCGACATATAGATACCGGTAAAGGCCGAGCCGATCACGAACAGCGGGAAAGAGTTGATCCACAGCGCCGTTGCCGCAAGGCCGGCCCCGACCGTGCCCCCCGCAACCCCCAGCAAAAAGCCGGTGCGGCGGCCGTATTTCTGCATGATCCCCGACATGATCGGCGCCATCAGCATCGACACAAAAACAATCGCCGTTACCGGAAGCGTGGCCAGCAGCTTGTTGGTGGCAAGATACTGCCCCGCCAATCCGCCAAGGATAAAGCTGATGGGCATCTGGCTGCCCAGAATAGCCTGTGCCGCGACCAGAATTTTGACATTCCGGCGGGCAATTCTATCGTCTGCTG
>JALWQC010000286.1 GCA_027080755.1 Paracoccaceae bacterium | reverse complement strand
GTGTGGCGCATGATTTCAACAATATCCTGACCGCGATCACGGGCCATGCGGACCTGTTGTTGCAGAAAACCACGATCCGCAGCCCCGACTATGCCGATCTGGACCAGATCAAGCAGAACGCCAACCGCGCCGCCGCTCTGGTGCGCCAGCTGCTGGCCTTTTCACGCAAGCAGACCCTGCAACCCAAATCGATCCGTCTGGACGATACGCTGGCGGAACTGTCGCATCTGCTCAACCGGCTGCTGGGGGAAAAAGTGGCGCTGGAAACCGATCACGGGCGGGATTTGAAACCGGTGCGGGTGGATGTGCGCCAGTTCGAACAGGTGATCATGAATCTGGTGGTCAACGCCCGCGATTCCATGCCCGGGGGCGGCACGGTGCATATCCGCACCCGCAATGTCACCCTGACAACGGAACTGCAACGGGATCGCGCCACGGTGCATCCGGGCGATTATGTGGTGATAGAGGTAGAGGACACCGGCACCGGCATCCCCCCCGACAAACTGCCCCATATATTCGAGCCGTTCTTTACCACCAAAAAACAGGGCGAGGGCACGGGGCTGGGCCTGTCCACCGTCTACGGTATCATCAAACAGACCGGCGGATTTGTCTTTGTGGACAGCACGCCGGGGCAGGGGACGAAATTTACGATCTATCTGCCGGTCAACGAAACGCTGGATGTCGAAACGCCGGCCCCCGCTCCGGCCCAAACGCAGGACCTGTCCGGCCGTGGCCGCGTGTTGCTGGTCGAGGACGAGGCCCCCGTGCGCGCCTTCGCCGCCCGCGCCCTGACCCTGCGCGGCTATTCGGTGACCGAGGCGGCCTCGGGCGAAGAGGCGCTGGAAATCCTGTCGCACAAGGGGGCGGAATTCGATGTCTTCGTCTCGGATGTGGTCATGCCCGGCAAGGACGGCCCGACCTGGGTGCGCGAGGCATTGGCAGACAAACCGGATTCCCGCGTGGTGTTCGTCTCCGGCTATGCCGAGGACGCCTTCAAGGACGGCCAGCCCGACATCCCCCATTCCAGTTTTCTGGCCAAACCGTTTTCCCTGGTGGACCTGACGCAAAAGGTCAAGGAACAGATAGAGGCGGCCTAGGCTGAATCGACATTCATCTCATCCATAGCATTGCAGAGGCGATTTGTATGAAAGACAGGAAGTATATGTCTCGCCGGTCATATCTTGTTGCGATGCGGCGGAAATGTTTGATGTCGCTGCCCGTCAGGTGATTTGCGCAGGCAAATCTGCCGGGAGGGGTGTTGAAACAGCACTCGATCAGGTTTCGCGCCTTGTAGATTTCGAAATCATAGGGGATGATTTTTCTGCGTGTCCGGTTGCAAGGAGTGACCGCTGGTCACTTGGCGATAAAACCGCGTAACGCATTGCTATCATAGGCTTTATCGGCTCATATCATTAGATTTTTCCGACAACAAGGGCGCAATCCGTTCCCATTGACTATCCGTCAGTTCCTAACGTTTAACGATAAAAAGACCTCCAGATTAACCAATTTGGAGGTCTGTGAATCACATATTAACCGATTTGTGAATCATGAATGTCGATTGAACCTAGCGGATCAGGCGGGAATATTTCGCGCCTTCCAGCGTCGCCCCGATAATCAGGCCCTTTTGCCCGAAGACCAGTGCGATCACCGGCTGGTTGATGGTGGTCGTGGTCACCCCCAGCGCCCCGGCGTCCTCGGGGGTGGTATACTGGGCGTCTACCCCCAGCTGCCAGCCGTCGGAATAGCGGAAATCGGCCAGCATTTCCTGTGTCAGGAAAAACAGCGCATGGCTATAGCGCTGCACGCCGACCTGCAGGCCGAAAGAGGCGGCGGTGAAGCTGAAGTAATCCACCTTTGCCGGCCCGATCATCAGGGCCCCTTCGCCGTAAGCCCCGCCAAACATCAGGCCGGCCTTTGTGACCTCGGGGATGATCAGCATCCCGGCAGAGCGTTCGGCCAGTTGCCTGGCGCCCGGAACGGTGCGGAACAGCTCCGCCCGCGCGCGATCCACATCGGCGTCGATCTGGGCGCGGGTCTTGTTCAGGCCGATTGCGTTCGAACAGGCGGCCAGCGTTGTTGCGCTGCCTGCCAGCATAAAACCGCGTCTTGTCCACTGTGTCATCGTAAGTCTCCTGTATGTGCTGCCGATCCGGTCTGTTGCCGGTTGCGCGGATTCTAGCACGCGCAGCCAGCTATTCCAACGCCCCAGTTGCGGGCGGCCGAATTCAGCCGAAACCCTGTTTACTAACATATGTTAGTAGACAGGTCGCGCTGCAGGTAACCCGCAGAAATAAAACGGAATTTTCAGGAAAAGATCAGATTTCCTCGTCCAGAAGAATCCGCGCCGCGCGATTGGCGAAATAGGTCAGGATGCCGTCACAGCCGGCCCGTTTGAACCCCGTCAGGCTTTCCATCATCACCGCATCCTGATCGATCCAGCCATTTTGTCCTGCCGCGCAGATCATCGCGTATTCGCCGCTGACCTGATAGGCAAAGGTCGGCACGCCGAAATCGGTTTTGACCCGCCGGCAGACGTCCAGATAGGGCATGCCCGGTTTGACCATCACCATATCGGCGCCCTCGGACAGGTCCTTGGCCACCTCGCGCAGGGCCTCGTCCGTGTTGCCGTAATCCATCTGATAGGTCTTCTTGTCCCCCTTCAGCGCCCCCGAGGCCCCGACCGCATCGCGGAACGGGCCGTAAAAGGCGCTGGCGTATTTGGCGGCATAGCTCATGATTGCCACATCGGGGAAATCGTTCTGTTCCAGTGCCTGGCGCATAATGGCGATACGCCCGTCCATCATATCCGAGGGGCCCAGGATGTCCGCCCCGGCCTCGGCCTGTGCAAGGGTCTGTTTTTCAATGGCAATCAGGCTTTCGTCATTCAGGATAATCCCGTCCCGCACGATCCCGTCATGCCCGTCCGAGTTATAGGGATCCAGCGCCACGTCCAGCATGATGCCGATATCGGGCACGGCGGCCTTGATGGCGCGGGTGGCGCGGTTGACCAGATTGTCGGGGTTCCAGGCCTCGGCCGCGTCGGGGGTCTTTTTGGCCGGATCGGTATAGGGAAACAGGGCAATCACGGGAATGCCGAGGGTCGCGGCCTCTTCCGCGGCAATGACCGCGTTGTCGATGCTAAGACGGTCAACCCCGGGAAGCGAGGCGACAGGCTCGCGGATGCCTTCGCCCTCGCGGATGAAAATCGGCCAGATCAGATCCGAGACAGAGAGATGCGTCTCGCGCACCAGATCGCGCATCCAGGGGGTGCGGCGCAAACGGCGGGAACGGCCAAGCGGGAAGGGGGCGTGAATCGGGTGCATGTGGGACCTCGTGATTGGGTTTCACCCGAAATTGCCACGGCGGGCGGGGCCGTTACAAGGGCTTTCACGGAATTGGCGGTTGAATATGTGTCGCAGGCTGTTAGGGGCGCGCTGGTGGCTTGTGGTTTGCAGGTCTACGCCCTAGATTGCAGCGACAACAAGGGAGGGGAGCTTGGATTTACTGCGCTACATGGACACCACCAGTTTCTGGAGCCTCTGGTACTGGATCCTGACCGTTGTCACATGGTCCATGACCTCGCACTGGACTATCGGGGTGCCCTATGATGCCGTGGTGCGGGCGGATAAACAGGGCGGTGTTTTCGTCGATCATCTGGAGGCGCTCGTGGATATCAACGTCCACCGGCTGTTGTATTATTTCGAGCGCGGCGGGGCCTATTTCGCAGGGTTTCTGGGGTTCGTGCTGGCGGCGCTGGCGACGCTCGGCATCTATCTGGGCAGCGAGGTCGCCTTTGCCCTGTTTATGCTGCTTGCCCCGCTTAGCCTGGTTATGCTGTTCTCGATCCGCTTTGCCTTTCGTGTCCGGCGCGAGGGCTGGCGCGGGGCAGAGCTGCGCAAACGTCTGCGCTGGCGGCGGTTCTGGAACCAGCTGATCGGCACGCTGGCCATATCGGCCAGCGCATCGGTGGCCGTCTGGTTCCACCTGCATCTTCTGGGGTTGCTTTAGCTACTGCTTAACGCAGGTGCCAAAGGCCGAGCCGCCGGATTTCAGATAATGGCTGCCCGGGTTCATCTTCAGCTTCAGGCTGAACTTGCCATCCGCTTTCGATATTGCCACCCGCGTATCGCGGAACCGCGAGCTGCCACCCGAGGCATAGGGGTAATCGCGGAAGGTAAATGTGATATTGTTGCTATTGGATTCGTTTTTCAGGGACGGGATATCCAGATCCTTGCTGTGATACAGGATCGCGCTATCGCCTTTGGTCTCGATATAAAAAATCTTGTAGGGCATCCAGGAGGTCATCAATTCCTTCTGGTGTTGATAGCCACCGGCAAAGCCGTTCGGACGGCCGTATGTTTCGATACTGCATTTATAGGATGCCGCCTGCGCAAAGCCGGCACCGAATACCAGGGCCGCGGTCAGGAAAAGGGTCTTTTTCATAACAAGTCCTCAAACTAATAAACCTGCCGGAGGGATCCCCGACAGGTTGATCTTAACAGTTCGTTAACAGGACGCAATCAGTTCTTTTCCTGATCGACCAGCTTGCCCGCGGAAATCCACGGCATCATGGCGCGCAGCTCTTTGCCGACGGCCTCGATCTGGTGTTCGTCGTTGATGCGGCGGGTTGCCTTGAAGAACGGCTGGCCAACGGCGTTTTCCAGCATGAAGTCGCGCACGAACTTGCCGTTCTGGATGTCGGTCAGAACGTCCTTCATGCGTTTCTTGGTTTCGTCATAGGGCAGCACGCGCGGGCCGGAAACATATTCACCGTATTCCGCCGTGTTGGAGATGGAATAATTCATGTTGGCAATGCCGCCTTCATAAATCAGGTCCACGATAAGCTTGACCTCGTGCAGACACTCGAAATAGGCCATTTCCGGCTCGTATCCGCCTTCGACCAGGGTTTCAAAGCCCATGCGGATCAGTTCCACCAGACCGCCACACAGCACGGCCTGTTCGCCGAACAGGTCGGTTTCGCATTCCTGACGGAAGGTGGTTTCGATGATGCCCGAGCGCCCGCCACCGATGGCGGAGCAATAAGACAGGCCGATTTCCATGGCTTTGCCCGTGGCATCCGTATCGACAGCCACCAGACAGGGCACGCCGCCGCCCTTGACGAATTCGCCGCGCACGGTGTGGCCC
>JALWQC010000285.1 GCA_027080755.1 Paracoccaceae bacterium | reverse complement strand
ACGTTGACAACACCTTCTATTGCATCGGCACAGTGGCCGGCCCGCACCCCTATCCCGAAATGGTGCGCGATTTCCAGTCGATCATCGGCAAGGAAGCCCGCGAACAGATTCTGGAACGCGAGGGCCGCCTGCCCGACACCCTGATCGCCGCCATCGGGGGCGGATCGAACGCGATGGGCCTGTTTTACCCCTTCCTTGACGACAAGGACGTCGGCATCATCGGAGTAGAGGCCGGCGGCCACGGTGTTGATGACCGCATGGAACACGCCGCCAGCCTGACCGGCGGACGCCCGGGGGTTCTGCACGGCAACCGCACCTATCTGTTGCAGGACGACGACGGGCAGATACTGGAAGGGCATTCGATTTCCGCCGGTCTGGACTATCCGGGCATCGGGCCGGAACACAGCTGGCTGAACGATATCGGGCGGGTGGAGTATGTCTCCATCACCGACCGCGAGGCGCTCGACGCCTTCCAGATGTGCTGCGTGACCGAGGGGATCATCCCCGCGCTCGAACCCTCGCACGCACTGGCCCATGTGGCCAAGATTGCGCCGGACCTGCCAAGCGACCACCTGATCATCATGAACATGTGCGGCCGCGGCGACAAGGATATCTTCACCGTCGCCAAGGCGCTGGGGGTGGAGCTTTAGCCTACCACTGGCCGGTGCTCTCCATGCTGGCCCACGGTTCCGCCGGTTCCAGCGCGCCGCCGGCCTGTAGCAGCTCTATCGAGATGTTGTCGGGCGAGCGCACGAATGCCATCCTTCCGTCGCGCGGCGGGCGGTTGATGGTGACGCCGTTGTCCTGCAGGAATGCGCACATCTCGTAGATGTTTTCCACCTCATAGGCCAGATGCCCGAAATGGCGGCTGTCGCTTGGCAAGCCGTCGTCGCCGTCCCAGTTATAGGTCAGCTCCAGCGGCACTTCGTGCTGCCCCGGTGCGGCCAGATAGACCAGCGTAAAGCGCCCCGCCTCGCTGTCGTAGCGGCGGATTTCCTCCAACCCCAGCAGGTCGCGATAGAAATGCATCGAGGCCTCCAGATCCTTCACCCGAACCATGACGTGCAGATATTTGATTTTCATGTCTTGTCCTCCTGCCCGCTATTGGACACAAGCGCATCGCGATATACAAGGGTCACCTGCGCAAAGCTGACGTATAACAGCAAATACCACGACCCCGCCTTGGCCAGCGCCGTAAAGCCGAATTTAGCGGCGCCGTTATACAGCCACGTCCCCGTCAGCGTGCCGATATTTTCCGCAAGGAACAGAAACAGGCTGGATAGCAGGGCCGCCAGCACCAGCGGCATCCAGATCCGGTGCCCGAAAGGCGTGAAATAGACCCGCGTGCGCCAGAACAGAACAACGGTGGCGGCGAACAGGACATAGCGCATGTCGGGGATGAAATGATGTGTGAAAAAATTGATATAAATGGCAGCGGCCAGCGCAATCCCCCAGACGGGATGCGGGTAGGGCCGGAACTTCATGTCGAAAATCCGTATTGCGCGGGCCATGAAGCTGCCGACAGAGGCATACATAAACCCCGAAAACAACGGCACGCCGCCAATTTTCAGCACCCCCGGCTCGGGATAGTCCCAGGACCCCATGTGCAGCTTGAAAACCTCCATCACCGTGCCGGAAATGTGGAACAACAGGATTACCTTTGCCTCGCGCCAGCTTTCCAGCCGGAAAAACAGGAAGGCCGCCTGCACCGCAACAGCAAAAATCACCAGAAAATCATAGCGCGCCAGCGGGGCGTTTGCCGGCCAGAACAGCGCCGTCAGGATAATCGCCCCCAGCATCAGCCCCGCAAACAGGCAGGCCCAGGCCATTTTCAGCCCGAACATTACGAATTCCGCCACGCCGGCGGGCAGGCGGCGGCGCATATAGTCCCCCATCCGCCGTTCAATGCTGCGGGGCGTGTTGTGGCTCATGATCCGTGTGGCCCCTTTATATGGCGGTTCCTTCGATGCAATTCTCAATATATAGTCATGGGCGAATCCCGATAGCAAGAGGACACGCCATGCCCATCACCCCTGAACAACAGGCCGAAATCGACGCGGCGCGCGCCCAGGCGCAGCCAACCCTGCGGGCCACCGCCCCGGGGCTGGAGCAGCACCTCTACAAGGCGCATCAGGTGCTGGACCACGGGTTTGTGCGGGTCATCGACTATATGGGCGATGATGCGGCGATCTGTCAGGCGGCGCGGGTGTCCTACGGCAAGGGGACAAAGGCGGTGTCCAACGACAAGGGCCTGATCCGCTATCTGATGCGCCACTGGCATTCCACCCCGTTCGAGATGTGCGAGATCAAGCTGCACGTCAAGCTGCCGGTGTTTGTCGCCCGCCAGTGGATCCGCCACCGCACCGCCAACGTCAACGAATATTCCGCCCGCTATTCCATTCTGGACCGCGAGTTCTACATCCCCGCCCCCGACCACATCAACGCGCAGTCCGTGGTCAACAACCAGGGCCGCGGTGAATTGCTGGAGGGGGAGGAGGCCGCGCGCGTCCTCGACATCCTGAAGGCGGATTCCAACCGCGCCTATGACCACTACGAACAGATGATCTCGGACGACGGGCAAAAGGGGCTGGCGCGGGAACTGGCGCGGATGAACCTGCCGACAAATATCTATACGCAATGGTATTGGAAGGTGGATCTGCACAACCTGTTCCACTTCCTGCGTCTGCGCGCCGATGCGCACGCCCAATACGAAATCCGCGTCTATGCCGACGTCATCTGCAAACTGGTCGCCGACTGGGTCCCGCTGGCCTATGAAGCCTTCGAGGACTACCGCATGGGGGGCGTGCAATTCTCGGGGAAGGGGATTGACGTGGTGCGGCGTATGCTCAAGGGTGAAAAGGTAACGCAGGAGGACTCCGGCATGAGCGCAGGCGAATGGCGGGAGCTGATGAACGCAATCTCGTAGGGTGCGTGGTCCCCCACGCACCATTGGAATATTTCCGAAAGGATATCTGGTGAATTGAACGCGGAGTGGTGCGTGGGGACCACGCACCCTACAATGCGGTGGATATTGGCGGCATTATTGCCAGTTTTCAGGGACGCGGCCCAAACGGATGTCCCGATGGATGGAGGAATACGGCCAATCGGCGGGTTTTTCGACGTAGCCGTGTTTTACCGGGTTTTTCCAGCAATATTCCACATGCGCGCGGAAATCCTCCTTGCTCCGGATGTGGTGTTCCCAGTATCGCCTTTGCCAGATCCCCCGTTCTTTGCGGCACAAATGGCTGGCGCGTCGGTGCCCGCAGCTGATCTGGCGCGAAAACCGGCTCTTGATAATTCTCCATCGGGTCGCATAGTCGTCATCCCCGTCGGGCAACGTGATAACGGTATGCAAATGGTCGGGCAGGATGACTATGGCGTTGATAGTAAATATTCTGTCATTCAGCGTTTTTGTAAAAGCATCCCGTAGCTTGTCTATTTCCTGCACCAGCAGGTCGGACCGGCGGTTTGCCAGATTCAGGGTGAAAAAAATTGTTGCGGCGGGGATGCGGGGGCGAACATATCTGGGCATTCTCCCATTTTGCAGATCATGGTTAAGAATGTATGAATCTGAATACCCCCCCTACACATACCCGAAATACGCCCGCCACGGGGTCAGGATTTCCAGGGCTTCGGGCATCAGCTCGGCGTAGTTTTCCCAGCGGCGCAGGGCGGATTTGTAGATCGGTTGCACCACCTGTGCATAGCTGGCGGTGTTGATCCGCGCGCGGCTGGCGGCGGTTTTCTGGTGGTCCAGCATGGCGGGGTCCCACTCCAGCCCCAGAAAATCGACCAGCGGGGGCAGGGTGGCGGCGGCATCGTTAACGATATCCTCGTAGCGGATGACGGTTTTGTCGAAGTCCAGCACCTCCTGATACTGCACCCACAGTTTCATCGTGCTGTCATAGGCTTTGGCCGCGTCCTGAATATTGGTTAACAGGGCGTTGGCATCATTCAGGACAAAATTCTGCATATAACAGCTCAGCACAACATCCGCCGGATCGCGCACGGCCATAATCACCCGCGCCTTGGGAAAGACCCGCAAAATATCCCCGAGGATCTGGGTGTTATACGGGTTCCGGTCCACAATCACCCCGTCCCCGGGCGCCAGTTTCCGTGCGGCGCGCAAATAGCCCTCGGCGGCCTTTTGCATCTGTCCGGCGGACAGGGTTTCCAGCAAGGGCAGCGTGTCGCGGCTGTGAACGCCCAGCTTCTGTACCATGGCGGCGGCGATCCCCGTTTCCTCCAGCACCTCTATATCCTTGTGGCCACGCAAAAAGGTATCCAGCAATGTCGTCCCCGAGCGCGGAAACCCGACCATAAACGCCGGCCGGTCCGCAACCTTTGACAAGGGGTCCCATTTGCCGACGTTTTCGGGCGTGTAATATTGCGCATGTGCCGCCATTTTTTCCTGCTGACGGGCGGGATCATAGGCCATCGGCGGGGTTATTTCCTTGCGGATGTCGTTCATGCGGGCAAACAGATCGAAGGCCACTTTGTAGCGGCCCTGCTTGTCGGCAATCTGGGCCAGCACCTGCACCCGCCGCATTTCCAGATTCCGTTCCTGTTTCTGGAAATCCAGCGAAAAAGATACCTGTTCCAGCACCTCGCGCGCCGGCGCATAGTCCTTTCGCCGTGCCAGCAGTAACCCTTTGAACAGGGCGCCGACGGGATGGTTCGGATGGCGGTCCTGAAACTCGTCCAGATAGTGCGCCAGTGCGTCCAGATCGTTGGCGTGTTCCAGTTCGGACATAAGGCTCGAGGCGGCCTCTATGCTGCCGGGATCGGCTTCGAGCGCCTTGCGGTAACAGGATATCGCCTGTTCGTGGTCGTTTTCCTTGTTGTACAAATCCCCCAGAAACCGCCAGGCCTTGTCGTTTTTCGGGTCGATTTTCAGGGATTTCAGCAGGGTTTTGCGTGCGTCCTCTATAGTATCGACAGAAAATTGCGCAACTGCCAGATTGTAAAGCGCCAGCGCGTTGCGCGGTTCCTTGCGGACTGCCTTGCGGTAATATTTCAGGGCTTCGGGCCAGTTTTTATGCGCCGCGTACACACTGCCGAGCATATTGGTCAGAAATACATCCCCCGGATATTGTTGCAGCAGCGTGTAGGCAAAGTTTCCGGCTTTTTTCAGCTGACCGGAATCAAACAGGGTCTTGGCTT
>JALWQC010000284.1 GCA_027080755.1 Paracoccaceae bacterium | reverse complement strand
GGGTGTTATAGCCAAAACTGGTGCCCCGTTCGCACAACAATATCCTGCGATTGCCGGTAGAGGCGATTTTCCCCGCCACATGTTCCATATCCCAAGGCGCCAGAAACTGCCCCTTTTTGACATTGACCGCCCGCCCTGTTTCCCCCGCGGCCAGCAGCAGGTCGGTCTGGCGGCTCAGGAAGGCGGGGATTTGCAGGATGTCCACATGCTGCGCCACACGCGCGCACTGGTCGGGGTTGTGAACATCGGTCAGAACCGGGCAGCCGACGCGATCGCGCACAGCGGCCAGAATATCCAGCCCCGCGTCGATCCCGACCCCGCGCGCGCCCGAAACCGAGGTCCGGTTGGCCTTGTCGTAGCTGCCCTTGAAGACAAACCCGATGCCGTTGTCCGCGCAAATTTCCGCCAGATGTCCGGCGATATGCAAGGCATGCTCCCGCGATTCCAGCTGGCACGGCCCCGCGATCAGCACCATCGGCAGACGGTTGGAAAAGCGGACCTTCCCGACCTCGACCACCGGTGGCGCGACGTCAGACACTGACGTGTTCCCGCAGGATGGACACCGTCAGCGACAGCAGAATGTAAATCCCCATGAAAATCACAAAGGCCAGCAGGGTGTTTTCCAGCTTGCGCGGATAGGTCGGCACATCCGGTGCAATCGGTTTTACCCCCAGGCTCAGATAGCGCACCTGGCGGTTGACCTCTATGCGGGCGGCCTCCAGCTGTTGCAGGGCCTCTTGCAGCATCAGCTGGCGGGTTTTCAGGTTGATCTCCGCTACCTTCAGTTCCGCCGAAGCCGCCGCCAGCGAGAGGGAGCTTTCGCGCGTGCCGGTCATATTGTCCCGCAGTTCCTTGATACGTTTGTCCGTGCGATCGATTTCCCGTTGCAGGGATTCCACCCGCACCTTGTTGGGGGTGGGGTTGTCCAGCAGTTCGGCCAGACTCAGGCGGCGCGCTTCCTGCTGCACCTCCAGCGCGTTCACGATGCTCATCTGCGAGGCAATCTCTGCCTCGACGCTCAAAACCCCGCGTTTCTGTTGCAAATCCAGCACCCTTTGCTGGGCTTCTTCCATCTGTCTTTCCGCCTCGTCATAGACCTTCTGGCTGCCCTTCATCTGGTCGTCTCGCAACCGGCGGGACAGCTGGTCCACCCGTTCCTCGGCATAGGATATCAACGCCTCGGAAAACCGTTGCGAGGTGGCAGGATCCGCCGCGATCACCTGCAAATGGATCACGCCCTCGCTCGGGTCATAGCCGACCTTGACGTATTTCTGATACAGTTTATAGGCCGCCTCTTCCGTCGCATCGGGGGGCAGGCGGTGCAGTTCGTCAATGCTGTCCTGTTCGAAATGGGCGCGATAGCCTTCCTCGCGGTCCAGCTGTTCCATCGCCTCGCGCGAGGTCAGGTAGCCCTGCACCACCACCGAATCCGCGGAATTGGCAAAGCCGGTGCCCGCCAGCAGCCCCCCCAGCCCGAGGGTGCCTTTGTTCTGGGCCTTCTGGATAATAAATTCGGATTTGGTTTCATATAGCGGCGAGGCCTGCGTGTAATAGAACCAGCCGACGATTGCCGTGGGCAGAAACACGAAGAAAAACAGCCGCAGCATCAGCAGGAACAGACGGCGACGGCGGCGCTTGACCAGATCGCGCTGGATGGCGTGGACTTCGGCCAGACGCTCGGCGTCATTGACGGTGATCTGGGCGGGGCTCTGGGCCTCCAGCGCCGGATCGCCGCCCAGAATGGCGTCGCCCTCGTCGCCCCCGTCCAGCAGGGAAACGTCGTCGTTCAGGACATCGATCCCGCGTTCTTCCAGCAGCTGCGCGGCGTGTTCATCATCCCTGGCCACCAGCCCCATCTTGCGTGCCTTGCGGCCGGCCTTGCGATAATAGGCCGGGCGGCGTTTCTTGCGCGCGGGCTTTTCGGGCTTTTCGTCCCCCTCCGCTCCGTTCCGGGTGCTGTCTTCAGGCGTCATAGTCATACATCACTTTCGCTTCTTCGAGCGTATCGAACATGTGCAGCCGCCCGTTGCGCAGAACCGCCGCCGAGGAGCAATATTTTTCCAGCGTCTTCGGGTTATGCGATACCATAACCACCGTTGACCGTTTCAGCCGCTCGCGCAAGACATTACCGGCCTTGCGGTTGAATTCAACATCTGTCGAGTTGGGCATCCCCTCGTCAATCAGATAGATATCGAAATCCAGCGCCAGAAGCAAAGAAAACGAAAAACGGGATTTCATGCCCGATGAATAGGTATTCAGCGGCATATCGAAATATTCGTCCACTCCGGCCAGATAGCGGCAGAAGGCCTCTACGTAATCGGGGTCCAGACCGTACAGGCGGGCGATATAGCGCGCGTTCTCGGCGGCGGAATGCTTGGCAACGACGGCCCCCATAAACCCCAGCGGAAAGGAGATCCGCGACTTGCGGATGATCTCGCCCTCGTCCGGTTTTTCCAGACCGGCCATCATGTTGATGATCGTGGTTTTCCCCGTGCCGTTGGGCGCCAGAATCCCCATGGAATTCCCCAGCTCTATTTTGAAGCTGGCCTGATCCAGGATGACCTTGCGTTGTGTGCCGGTCCAGAAGGATTTGCTGACGTTTCGAAACTCGATCATGATAAACGGGGAAGCCTTGCGTTGAAGAGAACAGCCTAGTCCTTTGCACCCTACATCGCAAGCGGTTACCAAATTGCAAACCTTGGGTCAGAACCTAGGTATCGACCTTCGTCACCCGGAACAGCTTGCCTCCGATCAGGGCCACAACCGCCGCGCCAAAGCTGAACAGCGCCCCCATTTTGGCCGCGTCCTGCACCAACCCCGGCTCAAAGGCGACAGAGGCTACGAACAGCGCCACGGTAAAGCCGATCGCCGCCACCATGCCGACCACCACCAGATCCGCGTTGCGCATCCCCTCGGGCAGGCCCAGCCGCAGCGGCCCCGAGGCAATCGTCCCCATCACCCAGATCCCCAGCGGCTTGCCGATCAGCAGGCCCAGCAGCACCAGCCAGGTGGCCTCGCCAATGGCGCTGAACAGAACGCCGGCATTGGCCAGACCGAACAGGAACAGCACGATTTCAACGGGGAATTTCAGCCCGTGTTCAATGCGGTTCAGCAAATCACCCAGATATTTCTGCGCCTCGGAATACAGACCAAAGGCCCGGTCCGCATGGGGAATGGTCATCACGATCGGCAACAGGCCAAGCGCCGGATGGATCCCCGATTCCTGAAACCCGTACCAGCTGATGACGCCGGCAATGGCATAGGGCCAGAAGGAAAGTTTTTCACGCACCCAGGTGGAAACCGGCTTTTCGGGGTTGTCCCCGTCCAGTCGCAGCGGCAGCCAGTTGGCCAGAAAAAACACCGCCAGCGCCGCGCCCAGCGACAGCAGCAGCCATTGCACGGCCAGATCGCCGGAAGGATAGAAAACCGCCAGAATAATCAGCCCGCCCGCATCGTCGGCAATCGCCAGCAGCAGCAAAAACCGCACCGCCGGATGCCCCGCGCCGAACACCATACGCCCCACCAGATAGGAAAAGGCGATATCCGTGGCCGTGGGAATGGCCCAGCCGTTGGCAAAATCAGGATAGGTATCGGGCCACAGGAAATAGGCCAGCCCCAGATAGACAACCACCGGCCCCAGCATCCCGCCCAGCGTGGCAATCAGCGGCGTCAGCGCCTTTTTGCCCCGCAAAGAGCCGTTCTTCAGGATAACCGCCTCCCAGACCTCTTTCCCTGCCATGGCGAAAAACAGGGCCATCAGCACGTCGTTGATCAGATATTCCAGCGTCAGGATACGGGTGACATGCCCGTCTTCCACATGCGGATGCCCGACAAAGGGGTTCTGCCACAGCTCGGTTTTGATGAAGGCGTGATAGCTGGCGTAATCGGTATTGGCCCAGAAAAGCGCGATCAGGGCGCCCGCAATCAACAATAGGGAATACTGGCTCAGAAAATTCCAGACGCGATACATGCATGCTCTCCTGCTTTTGTGTTGCGTGTTATCTATGCGAGATCGCCCCGCGCTTCAATCGCATAACGCCATAAATACCGGCGGCGGCGCGTTTGCCACCTTGCGAAATCGTCACGGGGGGCTATGTTTCGCCTGAAACGGAGGTCCCCGGATGCAAACGCCCCTTGATCTGGCCCATGCGGCCATGGAAAACGCCCCTGACGATGCGCAGGCGGCGCTGCAGTTCTATGAACGCCTGGCCGATGCCGAACTGTTCCTGATGCTGGAAGAAGAGGCGCGCGGGGATACCGCCCGCCCGCAGATTTTCGAAACCCCCGAGGGGAAATTCGTTCTGGCCTTCGACCGCGAGGAACGCCTGGCCGAGTTCGTCGATACCCCCGCCCCCTATGTTGCCATGTCGGGGCGGCGCATTGCCAAAATTCTGGCGGGCGAGGATATCGGGATCGGGCTGAACCTCGGGGTCGGGGCCTCGTCCACCCTGCTACCGCCCCATGCGGTGGAGTGGCTGCACGCGGCCCTTGGGGCGAAATCGCGCGAGACCACGGCAAAACCGGTGGAATTCCACCCCCCGCGCGGCCTGCCCGAAAGCCTGATACAGGCGCTGGATACCAAGCTGGCCAATATGTCCGGCGTGGTCGGGGCGGCCTATCTGGTCGGGGTGACCTATGCGGACGGGCAGCGCAGCCATATGATGGCGCTGGTCGATGTCGCCCCCGAGGCCCAACCCGGCGTGGCCGAAGCCTTTGCCGAGGCCCTGCAGTTCAGCGGCATAGAGGCCGGACAGCTGGACGTAACCTTCCTGCCCCCGGACGCCCCGCATTTGCAGGCAATCCACAAAACCGGACTGGGCTTTGAAATTCCGGCCCTGATCCTGCCCGAACAGCCCGAACCCGTCGCCCCCGGCATGGACCCGGACAAACCGCCGAAACTGCGCTAGGTCTACGCCCTAGAATTTCTCCAGCGAGCGGATCAGGTCCAGCTTCATGGCGCGGATGATCTCGCGGCCGATCTCGCCGCGCAATTGCTCCTGCACCACCTCACGCACCATCTCGCGCAGCATCTCCTCGTCCACGACGGGGTTGGCGATGGCGAAGCTGTCCTCGGGGCCAAGCGGCGGGGCATGCGGGATTTTTTCCGCCTCTTCCAGAATTTCCGCGGGCTTGGGGTCCGGCGCGGGCGCGGGGTCCGGCTTTGGC
>JALWQC010000283.1 GCA_027080755.1 Paracoccaceae bacterium | reverse complement strand
GGGCGACAACCTGAAGTTCACCGTTGAACTGATCGCCCCGATCGCCATGGAAGAAGGCCTGCGCTTCGCCATCCGCGAAGGCGGCCGCACCGTCGGCTCCGGCGTTGTGTCGAAGATCATCGAGTAATCGATAACCTAAGCCCTGTGACCGGGGTATGATCCCCGGTCGCATCCTATTTAACCTGCAGCCACAGAGGCGTAACAATGCAGAGTCAAAATATTCGTATCCGGCTTAAGGCCTTCGATTACCGTGTGCTGGATGCCAGCACCGCGGAAATCGTTTCTACGGCCAAACGCACGGGTGCCACGGTGCGCGGTCCCATTCCGCTGCCGAACAAAATCGAAAAGTTCACGGTTCTTCGTGGCCCGCACATCGACAAAAAGTCGCGCGAGCAGTTCGAGATCCGGACGCACAAGCGTCTGTTGGACATTGTTGACCCCACCCCGCAGACCGTGGACGCGCTGATGAAGCTCGACCTCGCTGCCGGCGTGGACGTCGAAATCAAGCTTTAGGAGGCACATGATATGCGTTCTGGAGTAATCGCAAAGAAACTGGGCATGACCCGGTTGTTCATGGAAGACGGCCGCCAGATCCCGGTAACCGTCCTTCAGATGGAAAACGTGCAGGTTGTGGCACAGCGCACCGGCGAGAAAGATGGCTACACGGCTGTTCAACTCGGCGCGGGCGTGGCCAAGGCCAAGCGCACAAGCCAGGCCATGCGTGGGCATTTTGCCGCCGCAAAGGTCGAGCCGAAGCGCAAGATCGCCGAATTCCGCGTGAGTGAAGACAATCTGATCGAAGTCGGTGCCGAAATCACGGCTGACCACTATCTGGAAGGCCAGTATGTGGACATCGCCGGCACCTCGATCGGTAAGGGCTTTGCCGGTGCCATGAAACGTCACAACTTTGGCGGCCTGCGGGCTACCCACGGTGTGTCGATCAGCCACCGTTCGCACGGTTCCACCGGTCAGTGTCAGGATCCGGGCCGTGTTTTCAAAGGCAAGAAGATGGCCGGTCACATGGGTGCTGCCCGTGTTACCACGCAGAACCTGCAGGTTGTCAAAACCGACGCCGAGCGTGGCCTGATCATGATCAAGGGCGCTGTTCCGGGGTCCAAAGGCGGCTGGGTTACGATCAAGGATGCGGTCAAGAAAGCCGCCCCCGAAGGTCTGCCGACACCCGCTGCCATCCGTTCGACCGAAGCACCGGTTGAAGCCACCGAGGGGAGCGTTGAAGAATGAAAACCGATGTAATCAAGCTTGACGCTGCGAAGGCCGGTTCGATTGAACTGTCCGACGACATCTTCGGTCTGGAACCGCGCGCGGACATCCTGCATCGCGTTGTGCGCTATCAGCTGGCCAAGCGCCAGGCTGGCACGCACAAGGTGAAGACGCGTTCGGAAACCAGCTATACGACCAAGCGGCTCTATCGCCAGAAGGGCACCGGCGGCGCACGTCACGGTTCCCGCAATGCGCCGATTTTCCGCGGTGGTGGTATCTACAAGGGGCCGACCCCGCGTAGCCACGCGCACAACCTGACGAAGAAGTTTCGTGCCCTCGGCCTGAAGCATGCTTTGTCGGCCAAGGTTGCTGCCGGTGAACTGGTGATCCTGGAAAATGCCGATCTGGCCGAAGGTAAAACCAAAGTGCTGGCCAAAGCCATGAAGGATCTTGGCTGGAAACGCGCCTTGGTTATCGATGGTGCGGAAGTGAATGAAAACTTCGCCCGCGCTGCCCGTAACATTGACGGCCTTGATGTGCTGCCGAGCGCCGGTGCGAATGTCTACGACATTCTGCGTCGCGATACCCTCGTGCTGACCAAAGCGGCCGTCGAAGCCCTGGAGGCGCGACTGAAATGAGCACCAAAGCCGAACTTTACGACGTGATCCGCAAGCCGGTCATCACCGAGAAGGCAACCATGGCATCGGAAAACAATGCCGTTGTTTTCGAGGTGGCTATCAGCGCCAACAAGCCGCAGATCAAAGAAGCTGTAGAAAGCCTCTTTAATGTTAAGGTGAAAGCGGTTAATACCACGATCACAAAAGGCAAGGTCAAGCGTTTCAAGGGGCAACTCGGCAAACGCAACGACGTCAAAAAGGCATATGTTACCCTGGAAGAGGGCAACACGATCGATATCTCGACCGGCCTTTAAGGAAAACCGCATATCGGCCCAAAAGGGGCCGGTATGTTTTTTTGAGCCGACCTTCGGGGCGGTAAACACCGTTTGGCCCAAGGGCTGAACAAGCTAACGGAAGACAGTAAGATGGCACTTAAGTCGTATAAACCGACGACGCCAGGCCAGCGTGGGTTGGTTCTGATCGACCGTTCGGAGCTTTGGAAAGGGCGTCCGGTCAAATCCCTCACACAGGGTCTGACCAAAAAGGGCGGCCGGAACAACACCGGGCGGATCACCATGCGTCGCAAGGGTGGGGGTGCAAAGCGCCTTTACCGTATCGTGGATTTCAAACGCAACAAGTTTGATATGCCCGCAACTGTGGAACGGATTGAATACGATCCCAACCGCACCGCGTTCATCGCGCTGATTCGCTATGAAGACGGCGAACAGAATTACATCATCGCCCCGCAGCGTCTGGCTGTCGGCGACAAGGTTGTTGCTTCGGCCAAGGCCGACGTGAAGCCCGGTAACGCCATGCCGTTTTCCGGCCTGCCGATCGGGACAATCATCCACAACATCGAGCTGAAGCCGGGCAAAGGCGGGCAGATCGCACGCGCTGCCGGCACCTATGCACAGTTCGTTGGCCGTGACGGTGGCTACGCACAGATCCGCCTGTCCTCGGGCGAGCTGCGTCTGGTGCGTCAGGAATGCATGGCCACTGTCGGTGCCGTGTCCAACCCCGACAACAGCAACCAGAACTTCGGTAAAGCCGGTCGTAACCGCCACAAGGGCATCCGCCCCTCTGTTCGTGGTGTTGTTATGAACCCGATCGACCACCCCCACGGTGGTGGTGAGGGTCGCACATCCGGTGGTCGTCATCCGGTTACCCCCTGGGGCAAACCGACCAAAGGCGCGAAAACCCGTTCGAACAAAACGACTGACAAATATATCGTTCGTTCCCGTCACGCTAAGAAGAAGGGGCGTTAAGCTATGGCACGTTCTGTTTGGAAAGGGCCGTTTGTTGATTCCTATGTTCTCAAGAAAGCTGAGAAAGTTCGGGAATCCGGCAGCCACGAAGTAATCAAAATCTGGTCGCGTCGTTCGACAATCCTGCCGCAGTTCGTTGGACTGACGTTTGGTGTCTACAACGGCCGCAAGCATATCCCGGTGTCCATCACCGAGGAAATGATCGGTCAGAAATTTGGCGAATACAGCCCGACCCGTACCTATTACGGTCACGCGGCTGATAAAAAAGCGAAGCGGAAATAGTTATGGGCAAGTCTAAAAACCCCCGTCGCGTCGCGGAAAACGAAGCACAGGCAACAACGAAGATGCTGCGGACCTCTGGTCAGAAGCTGAATCTGGTTGCGCAGATGATCCGGAACAAGCCGGTTGACAAGGCGCTGACCGACCTGACGTTTTCCAAGAAGCGTATCGCTGGCGATGTGAAGAAATGTCTTCAGTCGGCCATCGCGAATGCCGAGAACAACCACGGCCTCGATGTTGACGAGCTGATCGTCGCAGAAGCCTATGTTGGCAAAAACCTGACCATGAAACGCGGTCGTCCGCGCGCCCGTGGCCGGTTCGGCAAAATCCTGAAACCGTTTAGCCAGCTGACCATCACGGTTCGCCAGGTATCCGCCGATGAGGAGCAAGCCTAATGGGAAACAAGATTAACCCGATCGGTCTGCGCCTGCAGATCAACCGTACCTGGGACAGCCGCTGGTATGCCCCGACAAAGGATTACGGCAACCTGTTGCACGAAGATCTCGCCATCCGCGAATATGTTAAAAAGCATGCCGCGCAGGCCGGGATTTCCCGTGTCATCATCGAGCGTCCGCACAAGAAATGCCGCGTTACGATCCATGCAGCCCGCCCCGGTGTTATCATCGGCAAAAAGGGTGCAGACATCGAAACCCTGCGCAAGGCCTTGTCGAAGCTGACGGATTCGGAATTGCACCTCAACATCGTTGAAGTCCGCAAGCCGGAAATCGACGCTATGCTGGTTGGCGAAAACATCGCCCAGCAGCTGGAGCGCCGCGTTTCCTTCCGTCGTGCCATGAAACGGGCCGTTCAGAACGCCATGCGCATGGGGGCCCTCGGGGTTCGCATTAACTGCGCCGGTCGTCTGGGCGGGGCGGAAATCGCGCGTACCGAATGGTATCGCGAAGGCCGCGTTCCCCTGCACACGCTTCGTGCCGACATTGATTACGCCCACGTAGAGGCCCTGACCGCCTATGGTATCATCGGTATCAAGGTCTGGATCTTCAAAGGCGAGATCATGGAGCACGACCCGCAGGCGCACGATCGTCGCATGAATGAAATGCAGGAGGGTGGCGGTCGTCCGCAACGCCCTCAGCGCAATCGCTAGTAGCGTGAAGGGAAAAGAAAATGCTTCAGCCTAAACGCACGAAATTCCGCAAGCAGTTCAAGGGCCGTATCCACGGTCTGGCCAAAGGCGGAACGACAATCACTTTCGGGACCTATGCCCTGAAGGCCGTTGAGCCCGACCGCGTGAATGCGCGCCAGATCGAGGCCGCTCGCCGTGCCATGACGCGTCATATGAAACGTCAGGGCCGTGTCTGGATCCGCGTATTCCCGGATGTGCCGGTAACCGCCAAACCCATCGAGGTTCGTATGGGTAAAGGTAAAGGTTCCGTCGATCGCTGGGTTGCCAAGGTCAAGCCGGGCCGGATTCTGTTCGAAATTGACGGTGTAGACGAGGAAACAGCGAAAGAGGCCCTGCGCCTTGCCGCTATGAAATTGTCGGTCAAATGCCGGACAGTGACCCGCGAAGACTGGTAAAACCGCTTCGTTTCGAAAATAAAGCCCCCGCCCGCAAGGTCGGGGGTTTTTCTTTTGGCGGGGGGAACAACACAGGGCAGGGAACGGACCTCGGGGCGGGTGCGAAGCGCCCTCCCCATGGGGGAGGTCCGGGCGCTGCCCGGCAAGCCGGGCGGGGTGTTCGGTTGCGGTATTGCCAGGGTCTTTGGTCCCCATCCAAACAAACCCCTTGCCAACACGGGATATCCCCTGTATTTGGGCAGCTTCTGCAAGGACTCCACCAGAATCAAGGTGACCTGTTATTGGGCCCGCTGGTGATGTTGAAAAGGAAAATACGGCATG
>JALWQC010000282.1 GCA_027080755.1 Paracoccaceae bacterium | reverse complement strand
GATGTGGGCGCGCATGGCAAAAGTGGCGCAAGAGGCCCTGGACAGCGGCACGGGTGACGCGGCGTTCTATGAAACCAAACTTGCCACGGGGCGCTATTACATGGCTAGATCCCTGCCGGAAACCGCCCTGCGTCTTGCCCGCATCCAAAGCGGCGCGGAGGATGTGATGGGTCTGGCGGCCGAGAACTTCTGATCCGAAAGGGACCTGCATGACTTTTACGAACCTGACGTCACACTGGATGACCGATGAACACAAGATGCTCGAGGAAATGGCCGAGCAGTTCATGGTGGAAAAATGGGTCCCCCATTACGAAGAGTGGCGCAAGCAGGGCCAGATGCCGCGCGAAACCTGGCAGGAGGCCGCCGAGCTTGGCCTTCTGTGTGCCTCTGTTCCCGAGGAATACGGCGGGGCCGGCGGGGATTTCGGGCACGAGGCCGCAATCTGCATCGCCGCCGCCCGCGCCAATCTGCTAAGCTGGGGCAACGGGATCCATTCGGGGATCGTGGCCCATTACATTCTGGCCTATGGCACAGAGGAGCAGAAACAGCGCTGGCTGCCGAAAATGGCCAGTGGCGAGCTGGTGGCCGCGCTGGCGATGACCGAACCGTCGGGCGGCTCGGATATGCAGAATATCAAAACCCGCGCGGTGATGGAGGGGAACGTCTACCGCATGAGCGGCTCCAAAACCTTTATCACCAACGGGCAGCATGCGGATCTGATCCTGGTGGCCTGCAAGACCGACCCGAAGGAAAAGGCCAAGGGCGTGTCCCTGATCATGGTCGAAACCGCCGAGGTAGAGGGCAAAGGCTTTACCCGCGGGCGCAATCTGGAAAAAATCGGCCAGAAAATGGCGGATACGTCGGAACTGTTCTTTGACAACGCCGAAATTCCGCCCGAAAACCTGCTGGGCAGCGCCGAGGGGCAGGGGTTCTACCAGATGATGCAGCAATTGCCGCAGGAACGTCTGATTATCGGCTGCGGCGCGGTCGGCGCGATGGAGGCCGCGGTAGAGCAGACCATAGAATACTGCAAAACCCGCGAGGCCTTCGGCGGCCCGCTGACGCAATTCCAGAACACCCGTTTCAAGCTGGCCGAGGCCAAGACAAACACCGTCGTCGCCCGCAGTTTTCTGGACGCCTGCATCGGCGCGCATCTGGAAGGCAATCTGAGTGTCGAAACTGCCGCCATGTCGAAATACTGGTTGACGGACCTGCAGGGGCAGGTGCTTGATGAATGTCTGCAACTGCACGGGGGCTACGGTTTCATGGCGGAATACCCCGTCGGGCTGGCCTGGACGGATGCGCGGGTGCAACGGATTTACGGTGGCACCAACGAGATTATGAAAGAACTGATCGCGAGGAATTTGTGAGTATTTAGACAAAAAAGAAACGATGCGTCCCTGCCACGAGGTTTGGCGCGACAGGGACGGCTTCTTCTTTGACGGTCATCGGCTCTCCAGCCTGTACCGCCCGGGAAATATGCCAACGCATGGTTAAAAAAGGGTTACGCGCCTTCATCTTTGCAAAAATACTCGAATACAACGCCGGAAGCGGCGCAAACGGGGAGGAAATGAAATGACGATGCAGCTCTATTGTTTCGGGGAATCGGGCAATTCCTACAAGGCGGCGCTGACCATGACCCTCGCCGGGGTGGAGTGGGAGCCGGTCTATGTGGATTTCTTCAAAGGGGCGACCCGTTCCGGCGAATATCGCGACCTGAATGTGATGGGCGAAGCTCCGGTGCTGGTGGACGGGGATTTTACCCTGTCGCAATCCGGCGCAATCCAGGAATATATCATAGAGCAGACCGGCAAGCTGGGCGGCGCGGACAAGCGCGAACATCTGGAGGTTCTGCGCTGGATGTTCTGGGACAACCACAAACTGTCCAGCCAGGCCGGCATGACCCGTTTCCTGATGAACTTCCTGCCCGAGGACAAGCGCCCGCAGCAGGTGATCGAATTTACACAGGCCCGTCTGAAGTCGGCCTATGCGACGCTGGACACGGCCCTTGCGGGGCGTGACTGGCTGGTGGGGGATGCCATATCCGCCGCCGATACCGCCTGTTGCGGCTATCTGTATTACCCCGAGCCTTTCGGTTTTACCCGCAAGGACTGGCCCAATATCGACGTCTGGCTGGATCGCATTGCCGAACAGCCGGGCTGGAAACACCCTTATGACATGATGCCCGGCTCGCCAGCCGACCGGGCCTGAGAAAGAGGAAAACCATGAACGACGCTTATATCTACGACGCTGTGCGCTCGCCGCGGGGCAAAGGCCGCAAGGACGGGGCTTTGCACGAGGTGACCTCGGTGCGCCTGTCTGCGGAAATCCTGAACGCGATCAAGGAACGCAACAATCTGGATACCAAACAGATCGAGGATGTGATCTGGGGCAACGTCACCCAGGTGGCCGAGCAGGGGGGCTGTCTGGCCCGTTCCGCGGTGCTGTATTCGGATTTTGACGAACAGGTTCCGGGCGTGTCCATCAACCGGTTTTGCGCCAGCGCGATCGAGGCCACCAACATGGCCGCCAACCAGGTGCGCGGCGGGGCCGGGGCGGCCTATGTCTCGGGCGGTGTGGAAATGATGGGCCGTGTGCCGATGGGCTCGGACGGGGCGGCGATTGCCGTGGATCCGACGCTGGCGATGAAAACCTATTTCGTGCCGCAGGGGATCTCGGCCGATATCATTGCCACCGAATACGGCTTTAGCCGCAACGACGTGGATGCGCTGGCGGTGGAATCGCAGCGCCGCGCCAAAATCGCCTGGGACGAGGGGCGGTTTGACAAATCCATCATCACCATTCGCGACCAGAACGGCTTGCCGCTGCTGGACCGCGATGAATACATGCGCCCCGAAACCACGATGGAGACCCTGGGCGGCCTGCGCGCCAGCTTCAAGGACATGGGCGAGGTCATGCCCGGTTTCGACAAGGTGGCGATGCTGAAATACCCGCATCTGGAAAAGATCAACCATGTGCATCACGCCGGCAATTCGTCCGGCATTGTGGACGGTGCGGCGGCCATTCTGGTGGGCAACAAGGAATTCGGTATCCGCAACGGCCTGAAACCGCGCGCCCGTATCCGTGCCACGGCGAAAATCGGCACCGATCCCACGATCATGCTGACCGGCCCCGTGCCGGCCACGGAAAAGATCCTGCGCGAAAGTGGCATGTCCATCAGCGACATCGATATTTTCGAGGTGAACGAGGCCTTCGCCGCCGTGGTTTTGCGCTTCATGCAGGCCTTCAACGTCGAGGACAGCAAGGTCAACGTCAACGGTGGCGCCATTGCGATGGGGCATCCGCTGGGGGCAACCGGTGCGATGATTATCGGCACGGCGCTGGATGAACTGGAACGGACCGGCAAGGGAACGGCGCTGGCCACCCTTTGCATCGCTTCCGGCATGGGGGCTGCAACCATTATCGAGCGGGTGTAACATGACCCACCCCCTCGCACAGGTTGTTGCACTGGCGAAAGCCGACGGGCGCAGCGACTTCCAGCTTTTTACCGCACCGGAGGACGGGCGTGTTCGCCTGAACATCCCGACCGCCAACCTGTGGGTGATGTGCGCACAGGAAGACGGCGCCCTGATGGACCGCCAGATGGCGCTGGTGCGCAAGACATTCGTCAAGCTGGGCGAGGATGACATAGCCAGGGGCGCGGCATCGATTTATGCGATGCTTGGCGCGCGGGCGGACAGGATTATCTCTGACATAGAGGAAACAGAATGACACAGGATTTCAAATACGACGTGGACGGCGACGGTGTTGCCTTCATCACATGGGACGTTCCGGGCAAAAGCATGAACGTCATGTCCCGCGAAGGGTTCGAGTTGCTCGACTCCCTGATGGACAAGGCGCTGGCGGATGACGCGGTGAAGGGGGTTGTTATTACCTCGGCGAAAAAGGATTTTGCCGGCGGGATGGACCTGAACGTGCTGGGCGCGATCCGCGAGGAGGCCGGCGACAACCCCGCCGAGGGGCTGTTCAATTTCACCATGGAAGGCCATCGCGTGCTGCGCAAGATCGAGCGTGCGGGCATGGACCCCAAAACCAACAAGGGCGGCAAGCCGGCGGCCTGGGCATCCCCGGGGACATCGGCCGGGATCGGCACGGAAATCGGGCTGGCCTGCCACCGCCGGTTTGTTGCCGACAACCCCAAGGCCAAGATCGGGCTGCCGGAAATTCTGGTCGGGATTTTCCCCGGCTCGGGCGGTACCACGCGGCTGGTGCGGATGATGGGGGCGATGGCCGCCTCGCCGCTGCTGCTGGAAGGCAAGATGCTGGCCCCTGCCAAATCGAAAGCCGCCGGCGTGATAGACGAGGTCGTGCCTGCGGACGAGCTGATCGCCCGCGCCAAGGACTGGGTGCTGAACGCGACGGACAAGGATATCGTCAAGCCGTGGGACGCCAAGGGCTATAAAATGCCCGGCGGTGCGCCCTATCATCCGGCGGGCTATATGACCTTTGTCGGGGCCTCGGCCATGGTGCATGCCAAGACGCAAGGGGTCTATCCGGCCGCCAAGGCCCTGCTGGCCGCCGTATACGAAGGGGCGCTGGTCGATTTCGACACGGCCCTGCGGATAGAGGCCCGCTGGTTCACCAAGGTGCTGATGAACCCCAGCTCCTCGGCGATGATCCGGTCGTTGTTTATCAACAAGCAGGCGCTGGAAAAAGGGGCCGTGCGCCCCGATGTGCCGGATCAGAGCGTGAAAAAGCTGGGTATTCTGGGCGCCGGCATGATGGGCGCAGGCATCGCCTATGTGGCCGCGCGTGCCGGTATTCAGGTTGTGCTGATCGACCAGACGCTGGAAGCCGCCGAAAAGGGCAAGGCGCATGTGGAGGACATCCTGAACAAGGGGATGCAGCGCAAGAAGATCACGGCGGAAAAGGCGCAGGAAATTGCCGGGCGCGTGCTGCCGACCACCGATTACGAGGCCCTGCAGGGCGCGGATCTGGTGATCGAGGCGGTGTTCGAGGATGTCGGCGTAAAGGCCGATGTTACCCGCCGCGCCGAAAGCCAGCTGGGCAACGAGGCGATTTTCGCCACCAACACATCCACCCTGCCGATCACGGAACTGGCCAAGGCCTCGGTCCGGCCGGAGGATTTCATCGGTATCCACTTCTTTAGCCCTGTGGATAAAATGCTGCTGGTGGAAATCATCAAAGGCGAAAAAACCGGTCCGCGGGCTGTGGCCAAGGCGCTCGATTTCGTGCGCCAGATCCGCAAAACCCCGATCGTGGTGAAT